>JAJYFX010000030.1 GCA_021785315.1 Actinomycetes bacterium
GCGGAAAGGAGTGTTTCCCAGTCCGACGCGCCTTTAGTCGAAAGCCCTTTGTCGATCTCGATGTTTAGCAATTCACGGTTGATCTTTCGACTCTCCCGTTCCCGGAATTTTGGATCGGTTATGAGATCTTCCCGATCGATGAGCCGGCAAAGAATTTCAAACTGCTCCTGTTTATTTGCTGCAATATTGATCAAGCCGGAGCGGGTATGGAATGTCCCGGACGGAGCTGCTGTGGCATTGTCGTTACCCATTGGACTTGGAATCTGTCCGGTGACCAGATAGTTTGACACTGCCCACCCCATTGCCGAAGCCGAGGCCTCAAGCATCGAAATGTCTAAAAAGTGGCCCTTGCCGTCCTTTGCCCTTCCGGCAAGGCTTGCCGTGATGGCCATTGCTGCCGCCAAACCTCCGACTGTGTCGCAAACCGGGAACCCTGTTCGAAGAGGCGCATCGTCTTCGTTGCCGGTTACGCTCATCATTCCTGAGAGCCCCTGGATTATCTGGTCATATGCGGGTCGCGTACTCATCGGACCGTGTTGTCCAAAGCCTGATATCGCGCAGTAGATTATCCCTGGATTTATACTTTTGAGGGTTTCCCAGCCAAATCCCAGGCGCTCCATGACCCCGGGGCGAAAGTTCTCTAAGACGACATCGGATTTTTTTACCATTGCGATAAACAGGTCCTTGTCGTGTTCGTTTTTAAGATTGAGCTCGACTGATTTCTTACCAGCATTTTGCGCCAAAAATGAAGCGCCAAGTTTCTTGCCGTTGAGTTCCGGGCTGGCGCCGAGTTGCCGGGCGAGATCGCCAGAACCGGGCACCTCGATCTTGATGACTTCGGCTCCAAAAAGCGAAAGCTGGTAGCTGCAATATGGCCCCGCCAGGACATTGGTCAGGTCAAGCACGCGCACGCCTGAAAGCGGTCCATTATTCATACTGTTCCTCCTGAGTCACTTTATGTTTCAGCTGTATTACTGGCTGGAAGAGTCGGGACTCTTAAAATGGGTAAGTTCGCCTGCACTGCGTTTAAGTATTTCGACGATCTCGAAAACCTTTGACTGGGTGAATCGTGACGACGGCCCCGATACAGACATTGCAAGAAGTTCGCGGCTCTGAGGCATGTGGACTGGAACTGCTACCGCAGAAATTCCGTCCTCTCTTTCGGCATGGCTCTCTGCCCAACCCCGTTCGTTTACCTGGTCGATCCAGTTTTCCAAGGTCTTGAGATGACTCTCCCCGTTTGGTGAGCTCTTAGCTACCTCGACCAAGAGATTCGGGGGTGTGGTAGTCAGCAGTATTTTTGCCGATGCGCCAGCCCAAAGAGGAAGCTCATCGCCGACGTTCAGCACGTGTCTAAGGCCCTGCGGGCCCTGAACCTGGGCTATGCAGACTCTTTTTAATCCCTTGCGGACGTAGAAATTGACGGTTTCCCCGGTTTCTTCGGCGATGCTTTTCATCAGAGCCTGGGTATTTGGTGGAAGGATCCAGGAGTCACTGGCAATGTTCACCAGGCGCAGCAAAGTGGGACCTGGGTGGTAGCGCCCCTCGCTAACCCATAGAAGTCCGCACTCGTCAAGTGTCTGAAGAAGGCGAAGTACGGTTGTTTTGGGCAGCCGGGTGGCCTTGACTGCTTCAGACACCGAAATGGCCGGGGTCTCTTCATTTAGAAGTGCCAATATGTTCATGGCCCTGGAAACGCTTCTGACAAGTCCACTTGTAGTAGCGTGTTTTTCCCCAGGGTAAAGTTCCGGCTCGAGGTTGATCTCCTGAGCCTTGGACGAATCTTGTAAGTTTGTGTGGTTGTTCACAAAACGATATGCTAGCATGAGTCCACTAGGTAGTCCATCAGACCCAGTGCATGGACGCGAATTGAAGTATAGAATTGGTGGAGAGATGGAAACGGGCCAGCTGCAAATCATTGATGCCCCTTCATTCATCGAAGGTGCATGGGTTACTTCAGGGCAATGGTCTGAGCGCATAGGACCTTATCTAAATAGAGTCGTCTCGCGCTCTCTTGTTCCGGATTCAGCACAGGTTGGATCGGCTCTAAAGTTTGCAACGGCTAATGCACACGTTGTCAAAAGAATGACCCCATACCAACGCGCTGACATTCTTGACAGGGCTGCAGCCCTTGCGATTGAAGAGGGCAGCAAAATTGCCAGGTTGCTGGCTTTGGAGCTCGGTAAACCATTGAAAGACTCGCTTGGAGAGATGATTCGCGTGGCCGACACCTTTGCGATCTGTGCCGCGGAGGCCCGCAGAATGGGCGGAGAGATCCTAGGTGCCGAGGGCTGGGAGCGCGGGCGCGGTACAACGGCGATGAGCTATCGGGCGCCTTTGGGAGTGGTTGTTACGATCACGCCATTTAATGCACCGGCAAATCTCCTGGCGCACAAATTAGGTGCATCCTTTGCTGCCGGCAACACCACTATTGTGAAGCCGCCACCGCAGGCGCCTGCCGTCTCGGATGCGATAGTCAAGTTGCTCCTTGATTCCGGAATGCCAGCCGAGGCTGTGCAGATCGTACACGGCGGTGCCGAGATTGGATCGATTCTTTGTGCGGCAAAGGAAGTGGCCGCAATAAGTTTTACCGGAAGTGCTGGCGCCGGAGCTCAAGTTGCCCACACTGCCGGGCCTAAGAAACTGGTACTTGAACTAGGCGGGAACGCGGCAACCATCGTGTGCGAGGATTCGGACCTGAGCCTTGCTGCAGAAAACTGTGCACGCACGGGATTTTCAAATTCAGGGCAAAGCTGCATTTCCGTGCAAAGAATATACGTTCATGAATCTGTCTTCGATCTTTTCGTGGACCTGTTGACGCGACAGGTCCAAGCTTTGAAAGTTGGAGATCCCCTTGATAGCACAACCGATGTGGGATCCATGGTTGATGAAACAGCTGCAGAAAGAGTCTGCAATTGGGTCGCCGAAGCGCAAAGCCAAGGTGCGGCGGTTCCCACTGGTGGTACCCGAACCGGGGCGACGGTCCAGCCGACAGTCGTCGCCAGACCTGCGCCGGATGCAAAGGTGATCACGCAGGAAGCCTTTGGTGCGCTTGTCGCGGTAGTTCCATATGCAGATTTTGAGCAGGTAATCGTCGACTGTAACAGCTCGAACTACGGACTTCAGGCTGGGATTTTTACAAATAACCTAAAAAGGGCTTTTCATGCTTGGCGTGAGCTTGAGGTTGGAGGTCTGGTGGTGAACGGATCTTCGAATTACCGCCTCGATCATGTTCCCTTCGGCGGCTTAAAAGATTCCGGCTTCGGACGTGAATCTCCACGATGGATGATTGACGATTACACAACCATAAAGACCATGATGCTGCGTGGCATTTCACTGTGGAGCGATTGAAAGTGACGAATTCGAAAGGCAGTTTTCAAGAGATGCTGGCAATTGTATGAGGGCGGTTGCTCTGATCGAGACGGGGAAAGTCGAGATTGTCGACATGCCGATGCCTACTTTCGGCAATGACGAGATTCTAGTGAAAGTGACGGGGGTGGGAATTTGTGGGAGCGATCTCACAGTTTTCGAGGGTCATCGGGAGGTACCTGAATACCCGTGGATCATGGGACACGAGGCAGTAGGAGTCGTTGCGGAAATAGGCGCAAACGTAACGACTCATAGGGTTGGACAGAAAGTAGTGCTAGAGCCGAATTATTGCTGTATGCACTGTTCAAGCTGTCTTTCCGGAGCCACCTCAGGCTGTGAGAATCGAGTTATTATTGGCATGACAACTCCCGGGTATCTTGCGGAATATGTCGCGGTACCTGCGGAGTTTGCCTGGCCCGCACCGAGTGAGCTTTCAACACCCGAACTTGTGTGTCTCGAGCCGTGCACAGTTGGAGAGGCAGCGCTGCGACGTTCAGGTGCTAAAAAAGGCGAGTCGGCCTTGGTGGTGGGGGCTGGCTCTACTGGACTGCTGCTCTTGATTTCGCTACTCGAAAAGGGTATCGATGCATACGTTAGCGAACCATACAAGCCAAGAGCTGATCTAGCCGTCGAGTTAGGCGCAAAAATACACGACGTAAGCCGCCAATATCAGTATGTGTTTGAAACGTCAGGTTCAGTCCGCGGTTCAGAGTCTGCAATTCATCTCGCTCGGCCGGGAGGAACGATAGTCCTACTGGGTCTGGCAACTGAACCGGTAAATATGGTTCCTGCCGAGATAGTGAGGGGCCGGTTGACAATCATGGGCTCGATGATCTATGACCATCCTCAAGACTTCTTTGCCACCACTGCTAATCCTCCGAAAAGGCTTTCGAAGGTAATTCGCGGAGAGTTCGCAATGGAGAATGCGCAGAGGGCGTTCATGGCTGCGAGAGATGTGGCTGGGAAATCATGGATCTCAGTTTCAAGTGAAGGAGAACTTGCTTGACCCGACTTGCAAAAGAATCGGAAGGCATCAAGAGGGCGCCTACTGGCGCCGAGGCATTGGTTGCTCAACTTGAGTCGTATGGTGTGGAATATGTGTTCGGTCTATGCGGACACACAAACATTGCCGTGCTTGACGCCCTCGGGCGGAGCTCAATCAACTTTGTGATTCATCGTCACGAGCAGGCAGCTGCACATGCGGCAGACGGATATGCAAGGGCATCGGGCAAGCCCGGCGTTCTGTTGACTCATGTGGGTCCAGGAATGATAAATGCCGCCACTGGCGTATTTACTGCTGCGCTAGATTCGGTGCCTCTTGTTGTAATTGCCGGTGATGTGCCGAGCTATTACCATGGCCGCCATCCCCATCAAGAAACCAACCTGCACAACAACGCTTCGCAGGCTGACATCTACCGCCCATTCGTGAAAAGAGCATGGGACGTGGAGAGGGTGGAGGACATGCCGAGGTTCATGGAGCGGGCTTTTTGGACTGCTCTCTCAGGCAGGCCCGGCGCGGTCCTCGTAAATGTGCCAATGGACATGTTTTCGAGACGGCTTCCCGAGTCTTACCGTGTTCCCCCGCCGCTTCCGCTTGACGTCCCAGCTCCTGGGATGACGGCGGAAGCGGCAAAGCGTGTAGCCAAGGTACTCTTGGAAGCACAGAGGCCACTGATTTATATAGGTGGTGGAGTGCGCAAACCGGAAGGCACGTCCGCACTTGTGCGTCTGGCGGAGCATCTTGATATTCCGATTGCCCACTCTTTAATGGGCAAGGGAGCGATAAGCGATGATCACCCGTTAGTCATGGGAATGACAGGGTTCTGGGGTCTTGAGCTTACAAATAAATATGCTAGGAATGCTGATGTCGTTCTGGCCCTAGCGACGAGATTTGCCGAGACCGACTCCAGTTCCTGGATGCCCGAATATACCTGGTGCATGCCACCAACCAGACTTATTCAGATTGATATTGATCCCGATGAAATAGGGCGCAACTACCCAGTGGAGATCGGCATTGTCGCAGACGTGAACAATGCCGTGGTCCAGATCGAGAGAGCGGTTGTGGCTCAGTCGCCGGACGGAGTATCGCGGGCGTCGCTTGTGGGGGAGATTAAAAAGGCAAGGGCAGAACTCTGGCAGGGAACAAAGGATCGCGGAGCGAGCGATCAGTTCCCTCTTCGGCCGGAGCGAATCCTTCAAGATCTCCTCGAGACGCTGCCCAAGGATGCAATTTTGGTGACTGACGTTGGATGGAATAAAAATGGCGTGGCTCAGTCCTACAGGCTTCCCGCGGAGGGCAGGTTCATTACCCCCGGCGGAGCTTCCACAATGGGTTTCGGACCGGCTGCAGCTATTGGTGTGCAGATTGCCAAGGCCAGCAAGCCGGTTATAGCCCTTATCGGCGATGGTGGAATGAGCGCTCAACTGCCATCGGTTCCGACTGCGGTCGAATATGGTTTGCCGGTGATCTGGGTGGTCATGAACAACAGGGCCCATGGCACAATCGCTGACCTAATGTTCTCAAACTACGGCAACAACTTTGGGACGGTATTCAAGGACCCGCAAGGAGAATCCTATTCTCCTGACTTTGCCGCGTACGCTAAAGCCTGCGGAGCCGACGGATATTCGATTTCCTCGCCTGAGCAGTTGAAGGCCGCGCTTTCCGAGGCGCTAAAGAATCGCAGGCCGGCATTGTTGGATGTGCCGATGGTGAATGAGCCCGTGCCAACTCCGGGACACTGGAACATCAACGACATCTACCAGGAGAGATTTTTTTAAAAATGCCCAAGGAAATTGGAATCGAAAAGAAGCGAGGAGAGTACAAACATGACGACTGTGATTGATCCCTTTAGTGAAGGTGAGGAGATTTGGCTGGGCCTGGACGAAGAGGGACTACGTCGCAAGGTGTTTCGGGTCGTCGGAAAGGACCTGCATGACACGGAGTTCTTGAATGCCGGACTTACGATTTTCGAGCCTGGTGAGGCTTCATCACTGCACAACCATCCTGAGTCTGAGGAAATCGACTTCATTGTGAAAGGTCAGGGCGAAGTCGTTGACCCGGACGGCAAGCGGACTCCGTTCGTGGAACACACGTTTATGTATATCAAAAAAGGCGTTTGGCACCAACATGTCAATACAGGCAGGGAACCCATGTGGCTCATCTGGATTTACGGGCCCCACGGACAGCTTCCATCAACATAAAGTATGGCTCTAGGCGTCGATCAAGGACAGGGAGCACGGATGAACATTGTGCTGGATTGAAGAATGATAAGACGTGCAGGGGTACTGGCACCGATAGCTGCATTAGCAGTTTTATTTGCCGCTGTGGTTCGTCATGAAGTAGTTGAGTTCCAACGACGACTGGGTCGCCAACTACGGCGGCGAAGTGGAGCTTCGCAATTGCCTTCGTACCCGGGGGCTACCGGGGCAGCATTTATACTTCCTTGCCTAATGGCATAAAAGTGGAAGCTGAGTCGCTTGGCATGAAGCGCGAGTACCAGGGTGCAGCTGAATTTAGTCCGGCGGACCAGACACCTGTTGTCGAGGGGGTTTGCGCTGAACATCCGAGTGTGCTTCTCGTGCCACCGACTGACCCAGTTGCACTTGCGCCAGCCATAAATACATGCTCGAATTAGGGGATCCCGGTTAATACAGTAGGTACCACTCTTATAGACACCTCGAAGATTACAACTCAGATAACGACCAAGAACATTCAGGGAGGTCAGCTTGCAGCTGATTTCATTGGAAACAAATTGGCGGATCCGGCGATGCCTCGGTGTTAATTCATTCAACTGCAGCTTCTGTCAAATTTCAAAGGGTTCAAGGCTTTCCTGACGAACTATATGTGGTTTTGGAAACCCGGAATAAACCGGTCTGGCAGGTAGCGGCAGGGGCGGGTGAGCTGTTTCCGCAGCTACTCCCAAGGTGGGTGCTCTTATATGGGCTCGTGGATCAGGCATTCAGGGTCTACGGGTCAGGTAGCTAACAGCTGAATGACTTATTTGTATTGATCTTGGTTGGTCGTCGGGAAGAGAAGCAAGCAATGAAAGCCGAATCATTCAGGTTTAGCGGCAATGCGCGTCAGATTACTGGCATTGGTTCGGTAACAGCTTTTTTGCTCGCGACAGCGATGTATAGGTCGAGTCAAAATGCCTTAGAGACAACATTTGCGCCGATCGGTCATGATATTCTCCACCTGACACCTTCGGTGGTTGGAATCGGAGTCACGCTTTCCGGAGTAATTACCGTATTAGGCAATTTCATACTTGCATCCCGGGTGCAGCGCCGAAATTTATTATGGGTTCTTGGGGCCGGGTTGATGGCAATGAGCAGTGCTATTGCTGTAATCGGGCTGTCAAGATCTGTCATGGCGTATTTTATTTCGGCCGTCTTGCTCGGGATTGCGGGCGGTCTTGTTATGCCGGCTTTAACGACATATGGCGGCCATCTCCGCGGAATCCGTCCCGACAGGTCGTTGACCGCGTTTACCTTGGCTCTGACGGCGAGCCTGGCGTTAGGTCCATTGCTTGAGTCATGGGTTCTTGGTTTTGACGGCAATTCTTTGAGGAAGGCGGTCTTGATATTTGCGCCTTTTGGCATTATCGCCATTTTGTTTGCAGCAAGAGTTGTCAAAACTGGGCTGGTTGGATGGGAGGACCAGCGAAGTTTGCCGGGAAAGGTTAACGTACTTCCGGGAAAACTGATAGAGAGCGTGCCTCTTCGCTTGGCTATTGTAGGCCAGCTGATAAACCAGGTACCTTTCGTTACCATAATCTCCTTTGGGGCGTTGATTGGCCACTCGATTTACGGGGCGACACCTGCCCAAGTGCAACTTTCGTTCACTGCCTTTTTTACCGGCGCGTTAGTTACGAGGACAGCTCTCGTGATTCGTCCACCTTCCCGCCGCATGATTTTTCTTCTGAAACTGTCAGCTTTCCTCATGTTGGCGGGCATGGCAGCTCTTGGATTGGGATCCGGGTTAGTGTATTTTTTTGTAGTCATGGCGATACTGGGGATGCCCCATGGGCTTTTATTCCCTCTCACGATTGGTTTGGTCGCAAGAGGTACCAGCGCGTCAGATTTGCCGAGGGCCAACGCGGTTCTCTTTACCTCAATAAATTTTGTGTCAGTGCTATTTCCAATTCTGATCGGTTTTTCATTGCAAAGCATCGGGTACCGGTTCAGCTTGTTTTGGATTCTCCTGGTAGTGGCAGGTTTGTCCTATCTGCTTTTGCGGATCTCGAGGACGATGGCCAGGGAGGATATCGCCATTTGATTTTCGATCGATTTTGGGGAAGATGCTTGGAATGCAGGTTGACTCATTGGAGGATGGAGCAGCGGAAACGGGTTGGCTGGAGGGGGGCGAAGATGCCAGTGCAGGAAGTTGATGACGTAGGTCGATGCCGGCCTACTGCCTGGACAATAAAACACTGCCAGGGTGATCATGCAATGGGGAGGCCAATTTGTGGCGCAAGCGTTAGTCGATCGGGATGTTTTCGTAGTCAAGTCATTGTTTTTTCGCCTGGGCTGATTTGGGCATGAAGATCTTCTGAAAACAATTCGTCCCTTTATAGAAGCTGAGTTGGAACCTCCGGAGAAACTTGTGGAAGAGGCGGGTTCTTTACCAGCGGACGATGACCGGCGAATTGCTGAAAAGTAAAGGGCATTCGGGCTCTATGCCATGAACGTGCCGGAGAAGTGCGGGGGAGCAGGTCTTTCGGTGGTTGAAACGATGCTAGGCGAAGAGCAATTTGGGCCTACCACAGATATTTTGCACGCAGGGCCTTCGGTAGCGTTTATGAGGTTCTCTTTGTCTCCAACCAGTCTTAGCAAGAAAGGTGGTTGCCCCCTTTGTCAGAGGTGAGCGAACTTCTTCCATTGCGATCACTGAGCCAGGTGCTGGCTGGGATGCGGGGGCAACCAGGACCACGGTTGTAGAGGACGGGAGTAAATGGCAACTGCATGGTCAGGAGCGTTTCATCAGTGACGGCTACTTTTTAGATTTCTTCGTGGTTTCCGCAGTGACCGAGAAGGCTGCAGGACATAAAGGAATTTCTCTTTTTCTGGTTGACAAGGATGTTCACGTATTGAGGTAGGACGGGATCAAGAAATGATGGGTCTTTGCCATACGAGACATGTTGGGCCGTTCATCGACAGCGCGGTATTGAGCGAGGAGAACTTCTTAGGCGAGCTTGGCACCGCATTCGGCAGGTTCTGAACAGTCTTGGACCTGTCCGACTGGCCAAAGTCCGTACTCGTGCGGCGGGTAAGGCTAGCCATATTGTGAATTTGACGATCGAGTACGCCAATGACAGGGAGCAGTTTTGCCGGCCGGCAGGCCAATTGAGATGGCGCAGCAGATGATCGCTGACCGTTTCCTAGATATCAATTGCGCAAGGCTGTTGTTGCTTGGGGCGGCGTGGGAAATCGGCTAAGGCGGAAATAACGCCAAAGACTAGTTCTCAATGGCTAAAGTGCACGCGGCGGAGGCCGTCAAAACGGTAGCCGATGGTGCAGTGCAGATATTCGGCGGAATGGGGTACTGCTAAGACCTACCGATAAAGCGTTATTACCGCGATGTCGGAATCTCACGCATATACGATGGGATTTCAGAGATTCATCAAACTGTAATCGCAAAGGACGCTTTGCGGAGGGGACGTAGACGTTTGTCAGCATGTATACCGGCGGCTGGGCCTAATCGAGTTCCAGCGAGATGCACAGCCATGTTGCTAAGAATTTCAGCAAGGGTGATGCCAGCTGGCATCGTACCAAGAAGTATCCAGCACAGTAAGGTTGCCAAGATTGATTTAACTCAAAGAGTCAGAGTTGACAAAGCAGGGTTTAAATTCAGCGCAGTGAGTGTTTGCGCCCTGGGTTCTCGTTTTTGTTGAAAAAGGGTATGAAGCTTGAGGTTTCCGCCTGAAGAAGTTTGCTGGCCAACATGAACTCGAAGGATGGTTTTATGAGCAATTCCATATCCCGCGTCGAGCATACCGCGATAGTTGTTTCAGATATCAGATGGTACGTTCAGTTCTTCGAGGAAGTTTTTGGAATGCGCGTGACTCAAGTTGACGGCGATCCGGAGAGTCCACGGCAG
>JAJYFX010000394.1 GCA_021785315.1 Actinomycetes bacterium
TGAACTGGATAGAAACATTCAAAAGTGCGCTTGACAGTTTGGTCGAGAGAAGAACCCGCTCGCTGCTGACGATGTTAGGGATACTAATCGGCATAGCGGCGGTGATATTGACTGTCGGACTGGGGGAAGGTGCGCAAAATAAAGTCACGAACACCATATCTTCCCTAGGCACCAACCTATTGATAATTACGCCCGGATCTGTGTCAACCGCCGGCATCAGGGGCGGACTGGGCTCGGCGTCGAGTCTCACACTGGCGGATGCCAATGCCCTAGGTTCATCCGTCGATTGCCCTGACATCAGCGCGGTCGCACCGGTGATGCAAAGGGCCCTGTTATTGACTACCGGTTCGTCAAACTGGACCGCCCCGGTTTACGGCACTTCACCCAGCTACCTATCCATCAGAGATCGCCAGGTCGTAAGCGGCAGCTCCTTTAGCCAAAATGACGTGGTAACGCATGCCGATGTCGCGCTAGTCGGATCAACAGTTGCTCAAAACCTGTTTGGAGCAAGTTCTCCGGTTGGGCAAACTATGAATCTCGCTGGAGTCCCGTTCACGGTCAAAGGAGAGCTAAACACGGCTGGCGCCTCAGGAAGCACAAGCCAGGACAACACAGTTCTGATACCAATTACAACTGCCGAAGACCTGTTTGGAGCCACCGGCCCTTACGCCAACAGTGTCTCCAATATTTTGGTTTCCGCCAAGTCGTCCTCGGCTATGGGCGCGGCGTACGAGGAAGCGAACTCGCTGCTGCTGCAGCGTCATGGCATCACCAATCCAGCAGCCGCTGATTTCACCATTACGCCTCAGACCAGTCTGTTAACCACTGCCACCTCAGTTTCTAAAACCCTGACCGTGCTTCTCGTTGGGATCGCCGCGATTGCGCTCCTGGTGGGTGGTATAGGAGTCATGAACATCATGCTGGTATCGGTAACCGAACGGATTCGTGAAATCGGGTTGAGAAAAGCGCTCGGTGCCACCCCTGGAGTGATTCTCCGCCAGTTCTTGATTGAGGCAACTGTTTTGGGAGTCATGGGTGGAATCTTTGGAGTGGCCGTCGGTGTGGCCGGAGCCTTATTGCTCCCTCATTTCGTTTCGCAACCCATCGCCATTTCATCACTCGCAATCTCGGGATCGGTGATAGTGGCAGCAGGAATCGGACTAATCTTTGGAGTATACCCAGCCAGCAGAGCTGCGAGACTATCGCCAATTGACGCTCTCAGAAGCGAATGACCGATCTAAACAAAGCTAAGGACGATATGGAAATCACGCCAAACATAACGGAGAACTCGCATCCTGTCCAAAGAATTCGCAGATCCGTGAGATCGTTAGCTGCACTTTCCGCAATTTCTATAGTCCTTGCGTCATGCGGATCTTCCGCGTTGGCCGCCAACAAGAGCGCAACCACGACCACAGCCAATCTGCAGTCTCAAAAGGCATACAAAGCCTGCCTTGTCGCTCATGGATTCTCCTTCCCAAAATTCAACGCCCAAAATCCGCCGACGACTGTTCCGCCTTCAGTCCGCGACCAGGCTGTAGCAGCCTGCGCCAATATCGGAGGCGGGCCTCACTCTGGCGGATTTACAATCTCAAAGACTCGGCTAAAAGCCATTCAGGCCTATGTGGCGTGCCTTCAAGCCCACGGAGTGACCGTTCCTTCATCGGCGGCAAACGCTAAGGTAGGAGGGTCCCCTGGACTCCGTGCGCTCGGCCAGCAACCTGGCGCAGCCAGTGCGGTTAAGGCGTGTGCAAATCTAAGGCCTCGCTTTGAACGTGTCCAGACCTACAGCTCCAACAATTCGAGCACGACCTCAGCCGGCTAGTGATCAAACCAGCATTGCCTCAGGCTGGTTCCCGGTCATACGAGTAAGTGCCAAGGCATTGTGCAAACTTACTGCTCCCACCGTTGACACCGTCGTTAAAATAGAAACAGCGAAAAATGTAGGCAAATCGTGGCCGCGCAGAGTAATGTATTCCTGGGAAATCTAGAGCTACGTTACCGCTCTAAGCGCAAGGAGGCGCCATGCTTGTCCTGACAAGACGAGTCAATGAAAGCATCGTCATCGGGAATGACATTATCGTCACCGTTCTCGAGATTCAGCGCGACGCAATTCGCCTGGGCATCAAGGCACCTCACGATGTGGAAATAAATCGCGAAGAGCTACTTTTACTTCTGTCAGACAAGCAAAAGGACGCGGCCTCTATCGCTGCAGAGACTTCCCGAAAAGCAAATGGCGGCAATAGGAGCTCCCAGCTCATCGGGGAAAAGGCCTAAGCCTGAGCCGTTGCGGCCTTGAATTTGCCTGAATCAAGAGACCGTGACCTCGAGCCAACGTTAACAATGGATTGGCATGGCGCCGATCCGCATCGGCGTTTTCATGCGCAACTACCTTTTCCACGTAATCTAGAGTTGCGTGATCCGTAATACCCGACATGCACAACTTGGACCTGTGATTATTCACGACTGTGCCGCCATGGCTTCCGTATAGACCTCCAAGCTGAGTTAGGTCTTGGAATATGGAGATAAGCACGATACCGTAGCCGCCGCAGGTCGAGGCAATTTTGTCAAGATCCGATATCGGAGCGATATTTGCGAGTTCGTCCAAAAGAAACAGAACTCTAGACTTCGCCTGGCCGCTCTGATAAGAAATCTCAAAAATCTTCCGCAAGAATATTTC
>JAJYFX010000395.1 GCA_021785315.1 Actinomycetes bacterium
CACCGCGACGACCTTCCCGAGATTGGCAATGGCATTCACTACCGATCTCGCGAATCCGGAGCGCTCGTGGTGCCCTGGGCCCTTTATCTCGACAACCAATGGCTTTACCATCTCAAACTCCCAACTCAAGCAGCCGGAATGCCTCGGCAAATCCCACACCAATCAACTTTCCGGTCTCCCTTGCCCTGGTCGAAATCACTTCCCGCATCCAGTCTTGCCTGTCTCCGATTTGAGATTGATGGCAAAGCACGGCATTCAATTTCTTCTCGATTGATCTTGTAACGTCGACAAATGCGTCCGCCTCCAAAGAGCCGGACAAAAGCACTGTGCTCACTTGATGGCCAGGACCTTCAGACGGAAAATAATGAGGAAGACCTGCGGCTGGGGAGACAGCATCCAAAACGGCCCACCCCAGCTCTCGATGATCGCGGTGGTTGAAATATCCCGAGCCAAAAAAGACTGCTGTTGGATCCGGACAAAGCACCGCCTCGGGCTTGAATTCCCTGATCAGATTCACCAAGCGGGCCCGAAACATTACCGAGTTTTCGATGCACCCGTCTGGTATTGACAAACTTATCATCTGCGAGACTCCGACAATCTGGCATGCTTTCTCCAGTTCTGAACGCCGGTCCGCTTCGAGCTGGGCAATATCTTTCGATGGATCGATCGTGCCCTTCTCACCTTTGGTGCACACGACCAGAATTACCCTGGCGCCAAGTTCAGCCCAAAGGGCCAAAGCGCCGCCGCAGGACACATCCGCATCGTCTGGATGAGCATAAAACGCCAAGGCTAAAGACGGAACTTTCGAATACAGTTGACCCACTATTTTCCATTCTCGATGCGCAGCAAACCGTCAATGCGCACCAAATCGCATCGCAAACAGAGACCTTTCACATGCAATAGCATGTATTGACCACAAAGAATCCGCTGCGTAATTCCACCGAATGCTTCAACGTAATCCAGAGCCTAATATCGCCAACCCCCACTCAAATCAACCCTTGGCGGATCATCGGGAATCGACCAGCGCCTAACTTGGATACATGCAAAGCTATCAAACCTTGGTGGAAGCGGCAAAAACCTTTGCCGCCGAAGCTGCGGATCTGGTTCGCTCATCGAGAATGCATCAGCTCTCGATATCTTCGAAATCCTCGAGCACTGACATGGTGACCGACGTGGACAAGGCCGCCGAGAAGTTCCTCGTCGAACGCATCCACGGGGCATTTCCCGAGCACTCGATAATCGCCGAAGAAGGCAGCGATCACAAGGGGGATTCGGAGGTTTCATGGATCATTGATCCCATAGACGGAACCACGAATTTCATCTACGGTTTCCCAAGCTATTCGGTGTCAATCGGAGTTCGAGCGGCTGAAACCATCGTAGCCGGAGCCGTATTCAACATTCCCGAGGACGCTCTCTACTGGTCCGGAAAGGGCATGGGGGCATTCAAGAACTCAGACCGGATTCACGTCCGCGAACGAGTCGCGGTATCGAAGTCTCTTATTGGCACAGGCTTTGGCTACAGCGCCATTCGTAGAGTTGCGCAAGCAAAATTCCTTGCGAGCATCATTGGTGAAGTCAGAGACATAAGACGGGCAGGCGCAGCATCGCTCGACCTTTGCTTCCTAGCCGAAGGAAGGCTCGACGGCTACTACGAAGCGGGCCTATGGCCTTGGGATTATACTGCTGCTACCCTTATAGTTCGCGAAGCAGGCGGAACCATACTTGGCCCTGTCGACGACGAGCCCTTAAGGGAGCTGACTATTGGCGCTTCCAACTTGGAGCTTGCCGATTTCCTACGGAAAAAGCTCCAGCCGTATCTTCCGTTCGAGGAAGATTAGGAAATTTAGACGCGATTCTGTCCGCAGCCCGTTTCGCCACGCAGGCGCCGCAGTTCTATAAGCAGCATAGGCTCGACAGAACCCACCTTGAGAATACGAGCCCATCAAAAAGATAAATTGGTCTTCGTTCGACTAAGGGGCCTAGGAGATCATGAGTACAAATACCTCGCGAAGCCCATTCGCTGCCTGGCACTCGCGACGTTAGCACGGATCTTCTGTTAGTGTGGCAAGGATGAAATCGGCTCGAGGAAGCACCCTGATGCGGACTCTTTTCGCTGGAAGTGCGGCCCGCCGGAATCGCAAGACAGCTGAGCGCAGCTTGCTTGGCCTTGCGTTTGCGCTGCTGTTGTCATCGTGTGGTGCGGCGGGCGCCAGCTCTGAGACGACTCTAACTTCACTCCCCGCTCTGACATCACCGGGTACCGTTCAAGTGCACAAAGACGTAACTAATTCGGTAGGTGCGCCTGCAGTGTTCAACCTTGGATCATCGCCAAATATGTCTTTAACTCGACCTTTATTCATCTCCAAAAGCGGCTTCCTCGTTGGGGCGGAAATCAATGGCAATCGCAGTGATATCTTCGAGCGCACCCAACCGCTCGCCAACTGGAACTTCGCTGGTTCGATACCCGGACCCGTAACTCAGCTCGATTTCGACACCCCTGACTCCGGCTTCGCGCTTGTCGGAACCGGTATTTTTTCTACCGATTCCCTTTACTCTACGACCGATGGAGGACGAAGCTGGGCGCTGGTCTCAACTGGCAGATTCGTGCAGGTACATTTTTTCAACAGTCACAGCGGCATTGCCCTAGCAAATCCCGCCAGC
>JAJYFX010000031.1 GCA_021785315.1 Actinomycetes bacterium
GTAAGAACAGGAATTCCATGCTCACGCGCCCAGCTCACTTCAGGATTTGACTTTGGAATCGCCGAAGAGATGCCCACGATGTCGGCACCGTCTACGTTGCTCGCCGAATGACCAAGAAAGAGCTTCACGTCATGAGCACGCAGACGTTCGAAGGCCACTGAAGCTTTGAGATCAGATCCTGACACTTGGTGGCCCTGTTGAGAAAGAACTATGGCTATGGCTGACATACCGGCCCCGCCGATTCCGACGATGTGTACTCGCCTTGGCAAGACACCACTGGTCATTCGCACCGTTCCTTTCCCAATATATCGAGCACGAGCTCGCTGATCTGAGGTGCGCCGTCCCCTTTGAAACTCTCCGCCGATCGCTTTGACATTTCGACTAAAGCGCTCCGATCGTAGAATAAAGCTTCTACCTCGCTTGCGAGGCGCTCTTTGGATAATTCATCGTCCAAAATCACTCTCGCCGCCCCCTGGTTCTCCAGCAACTTAGCGTTCTTGCCCTGGTGACCGCCGGGAGCGTTGGGCAGCGGCACCAAAACTGACGCCTTGCCAAAATAACCCAGCTCGGCAATAGTGCCCGATCCAGCGCGTGAAACAACTAAATCGCAGTCGGCCAGCGCTTTGTATATCTGCGAATCAAATTCCGAGTAGATATATCTAACTTTCGAACCCGATCCTGATAGTTGCCTCACACGGTCGCCGAACCTGGGAAAATCACGTGAACCGATCACATGATAAACCACGATGTCCAGGTCATTGCGAGCTTGCCACCAATCGACCAAGTCGGTTACCGTTGAATTTACACTGAACGATCCCAGCGATCCACCAAAGACGCAAACCAAAAACGCGCTTTTGCCGATACCGTGAATATTTCGAAATGACTCTTTCTCAAGCTGGCAGTCATGCCATTTGGAGATTTCAGGCCTCAGGGGAACCCCAACCTGTTTTGCATCCTTTAACCCCGAAGTTTCGGATGCTGCCAGTACTTCTGTTGCAATTCTGGATGCCAACCTGTTGGCCAGGCCGGCCACTGCGTTGGTCTCAACGACGACGCAGGGCATGCCAGTGATTTTGGCCGCCATAACCGGCGGAAATGAAAAGTAGCCGCCGAAGCTGACCAAAACCATGGGATGGGTCTTCCTTGCGACTATCACGAGATGGTAGGTGGCTTTGGTCAGAAGCCACAGGCCGTGCAGATTGGATATCGACAATTTGCGAGCAAGACCTTTTAGGTTTAGCTGCATCAGTTCAAAACCATACGGGGTCACCAACTGCGATTCGAGGGGACGGGTGGATCCTATGAAGCCAATCTCATCTCTTTCCAAACCGCACTTGATTAAAGCCTCCGCCACACCCAGAGCAGGCAGCAAATGCCCAGCCGTTCCGCCAGCCGCGATCCAAACCTTCTTTTTGGATTGCCAAAACACTTTGTTGATCGGCATATGGGCAGCCTAATGGCTGTACCCCTGCCACGCCACCAGGTATTGGGGTCCGCGCCGAGCGGTTCGAGAAGTTGAGATCGCGCGAGTCCGGAAACCTTTGTGCCGCCAAAGCATTTCACCACAAGGACGTGGCAGATGCCTGAGGTGCCCCAGCGCCGCTAACTCAGCCAACCCGCACATAACGTCGACATGCCCACGTTCATGGCAGGGCGCAAGTTCTCGCGGCAATCACTCAATCTGGATCGCCCTTAGCCCACACCGCATCCGTTAGCCAATGTCATTGGCTCTTCCCAGGTTCTGCGCCAACAAAAGCAAACCTTACGCCCGGGAAGATACGGCCGCCGCCTTTTAGCAACCCGGTATAGCCCCGCCGGCCGACTCTGCCTGAAACCAGAACTGCGGACGCCCCTTGAGAGTAAATCTGGGGCCTGCGGCCTTCTAGTGATCGAAAGCCCGCTGAATTCACACTCCGCCCCAGCCCAGGCACCCTCATTGTCAGTGACAACACGTTTGCAGGCCTCTGCCGGGTTCTCATCCGAAAGAAGCTGAACCAAAAGATTATTCAACCCTCAGCCAACTGAATATCTTCGTGCCGGATGTGTTTCATCACGAGCCGCATCAGCTAAAGGCTTCGCCTGTTTCGAAGCAAAAAAGACATCACACTCATCGTTTGCATTTTTGCACATGCCGTAGTGCCTGGCACTGCCACGGCTGCCCTTGGTCCCTCCAATGAATTCGGGCTCTGGAAGGCCAATCCCGGCAAATAACTCGTCTCTGCCCCTGTCGTGTGTCGCTCAATCGCCAGATTTATCCCGCTTGACGCGCTTAGTCCAGATAAACTTTCAAGCTGTTACTCTTCCTAAAGCTGTCCTGACCAATTTGGTCAGTCTCCCTTCTTTCCCAGACACGGGAGCCAGGAAATCTCTCAGTGACCTTTTTTGGCCCGCCTCTTTAGATATCGGGATAAATCCTTTTGCCACGGAGTTCACAAGGCCCAGCGCAAAGAGTTCTACAACCAGTGAAGATCCTCCCGATGATATGAGAGGCAGAGGAACCCCGGTGACCGGTAGCAGTCCAATCACAGCGCCAACATTGAGAATCATTTGGGCTGAAAGCCAGGAGCCGATCCCTACGCAAAGCAGCGAGCCAAACCTCGAAGTACTCCTCTGTGATATCCGGAATATCGAAAAAACCAAGAACGCGAGCAGACCGAGTACTATCAGCGCTCCAATCACCCCCAGTTCTTGCCCAATGACAGAGAATATGAAGTCAGTCTGAGGGTTAGGCAAAAAGCCCCATTTTGCCTGGCCCGCCCCGGGCCCAGCACCGGTTACGTGCCCGGTAGCGAACGCAACCAGAGACTGGACTTCTTGATAGGCAAAATTGGCTCTATTACGCCAAGGATGGAGAAAGGAAAGCAGCCTATCTCTGCGGTAGGTCTTCGCCATTGCCTCGTAAAGTCCGGCGACGACGATGACGGCTAAAGTCGGCAATAGATGCCGCATTCGAACTCCAGCGACGAAAAGGATACCTATGGCAGTAGCACCGACGACCATGGCGGTGCCCATATCTGGCTCGACGAGAATCAAAACGGCAGCAAGACCCGTCGCCAGAATGACTGGCTGAAATACCCTTCTCCAGTCACCGATCTCATCGGCCCTAGCGGTGGCAACGCCGGCTGCAAAGATGGCGATCGCTAATTTTGTAATCTCCGACGGCTGCAAACGGAACATGCCAACGCCCAGCCACCGGGCCGATCCCCCGACGCTCACTCCAACGTGGGGAATGAGAACCGCAACCAAGGCAAATCCGCTGCCAAGAAGCAAAACGCCCCGATATTTGATAAACAGATCCATTGACATGCTTGTGCCAAGGGCAAAAGCGGCAAGCCCAACGAGCACCCACAACATCTGCTTCTCGAAAAGCGCAAATGCGTTATGACCTGCGACCAGAGACGGTACGAACGAGGTCGACAGTACCATGGAAACACCAATCGCCGTCAATACGCCGATCAAGAGAACTAGGATATGGCTCTCAGGGCCAAAGCCGTTTTCAGCATTCAGTAGCCGATATAATCTCCTAGTGATCGGCGAAACAGACTTCCTCTTTGAATTGGGAATCTCCACGCCTAAGGTCATTTCCCACCTCCTGCCGACTTCGCTGATTCAAAAGCGTTCCTAAAATCTTCTCCGCGTTCCTCGTATGACCGATAACGATCGAATGATGTGCATCCTGGAGACAGCAAAACAACATCTCCCTCGGATGCCATTTCGCGCGCCACATCGACCGCCTCTGCCATCGACAGCGCTTTGACGATTCTCAGTCCTGTGATGCCGGAAAACACCGCTAACAAGTCATCTGCAGCATCGCCCATGGCCACCAGCGCTTTTAGTTTCGGCGCGACACCGGCAAGAGGAGACAGATCCAGGCCTTTATTCTTCCCGCCAGCTATCAGAATCACTGATTCAAAACCCGAAGCTGCGGCGACAACCGAAGCAGGCGTCGTGGCCTTGGAATCGTTAAAATACTTGACTCCGCCAATTGAACCTACGTATTCGACCCGATGAGGCAACCCAGTGAACTCGCGAAGAACACCTGAGATCGTTGCAAGGTCCACACCAACGCTGAACGCGGCCGCTGAGCTCGCGAGAGCGTTTTCAAGATCGTGAGGAAGCGTGCGCGCCATATCTGAAAGCTGGCTAAAGGGCTCCCCGTTCGCTGTGAGCGCAGCTAGTTCCGGACTGAACCCAAAATCGTAATTTCCCAGGCCAAATCCGATTCGCCTCACTCCACTGGGCGTTGCGATGGTGCTCACTGTTGGATCACCGGCATTGAGCACGGCAGTGTCTCCAGCTGCCTGATTTTCAAGGATTCTCGCCTTCGAGGCGAGATAATGGTCAATTCCTTGGTGCCAGTCAAGGTGATCTGGCGAGAAATTCGTCCACACGGCGACCCTGGGACGAAAGCTGGATATGGTCGCCAGCTGAAATGATGATGCTTCCACGACTAGATAGTCGAGGTCTTCCTCCAACATCGACACGACCGAAGTCCCTATGTTACCGACTGCCCTAGCTCTGATTCCGGCATTTTCTAGCATTCGTGTGACGAGGGTGGTGACTGTCGTTTTCCCGTTGGTACCGGTAACAGCAACAATAGGCACAGTTGTGTGGCGATATGCCAGCTCCAGCTCGGAAATAGGCTCCTTTGCAAATTTGAAGACTGGGTGAGACCTGGGAACTCCCGGCGAAACCAACACCAGATCCGCATTTTCGACCTTACGCTGAAAACTTTCGTCGACCGGCGAAATCGCTGCCGCCGACTCCGGCAAGCCTTCCATGGAAGCTTTGTCGTCATAGACACGAACCGTTGCACCATTTCGAATCAAGAATTCAGCTGCTGCTCGTCCGGTAATTCCGTAGCCAATTATTACCGCCTGTTGGCCCGAGTACTGAAGCGGCGTCATTTGACCACCTGCCCAAGCGACAGAAAATCTGCATAGAAAAGACCAAGTGCAAGCGCGGTAAACAGACCTGCCAATATCCAGAATCGAATAATTACGGTAGTCTCCGGCCAGCCAATCAACTCAAAATGGTGGTGCAAAGGGGCCATGCGAAAAACCCGGCGATGAAACATCCGAAAGCTTGCAACCTGGATAACAACCGACAAAGTGATCACGACGAATAATCCGGCAATAATTGGAAGCAATAAATCGAGCCGCATCTCAACACCAAGTGCACCAAGGCCAGCGCCTATAGCCAGCGATCCCGTGTCACCCATAAAAATACGGGCGGGCGGAGCATTCCACCAAAGGAAACCCGCGCATGAACCGGTCATTGCCACAGCCACTATGGCCAAATCAAGCCCAGAACTGACCCCATAGACCTGAACATGCCTGAACTGCCAGTAACCGATAACTCCAAGAATTGAAAAGGCAAAAATGGAAGACCCTGCTGCCAGACCATCTAGACCATCTGAAAGATTAACCGCGTTTGAAGCGCCAATTATCACCAAAACAACAAAGATTACCCAGATGGGCGTGCTCAGATTTATGGCCAGCGCCCCAGTCCGCACGAAAGTGATCGTGTTTGAGAGATCTCCCACATAACGCGAACCCAGTGCAAAAAGGAGGGCCACCACTATCTGCCCTCCCAGCTTGCCGGACTTCGTAAGTCCCAGAGATCTATGATGGCGCACCTTGATCCAGTCATCGAGGAAACCTATCATCCCGAAACCGACCACAACCAGAACGACCAGGATACCGTCAGCGGTCCACGGAGCACCGAGCCGGGCATGAGCAAGCAGGTAGCCGATAACGAATGCGCCTACTATTGCCAAGCCACCCATTGTGGGCGTACCGGCCTTTGCCACATGACGCTGCGGTCCGTCTTCACGAATTTGCTGACCCACGCCTCTGAGACGTAGAGCCTTTATGAGCACCGGAGTGGCAAGTGCCGCCACCACGAGGGCGAATCCTCCGGCCACAAAGATTGCAATCACTGCAGAAAACTCCGGTGGCGCCGAAGTATCTCGCGAGACACCTCTTGGTCCGAGAATGCGACCTCGTTTTGCCCAATTGTTTGATGGGTCTCGTGGCCCTTGCCTGCGATTATGACGACATCATCCGCACCTGCCATTGAAAAAGCCAGCTCTATCGCCTCGCGCCGATCCGGGTTGACAAGCACCTGTGATGATTCGCCTAGCACCGTCATAGCGTGCTTAGTCATTCCGGAAAGGATCTCCTGGATAATCACAACTGGATTTTCGCTCCTTGGATTATCCGATGTCAGAATCGTAACGTCGGCCAGACTTTCTGCCACCTCGCCCATGAGGGGTCTCTTTCGCCGGTCTCGGTCGCCGCCACAACCAAATACTACGATGACACGGCCGCCTTCAGGAGTTATAACTCTAGCCGCATCGAGAGCGGACTCAAGGGCAACTGGAGTGTGGGCAAAATCAACAAATACTTTAAATCGCTGTCCCTCGTCGATCTTCTCCAAACGCCCAGGAACCCCGTGAAAAGTCTTCAAGCCGTTTTGAATAGCTTCCGGCGAATATCCGAGCCTTTGGGCCGCCTTGATCGCGCCCATAGCGTTGTAAATATTATGTTTCCCAGCAATTATCAATTCCACTGATATGCCGTCGAGTGTAAAACTTGAACCTTCGGCGCCCATTTGAAGATTTATGGCATCATCGATTGAAAAAGTCTCCATGGCAATCAGGGAATCCCTGATCAGCTTGGCACCCCATGGGTCGTCGATATTGACTATACCTATTCGGCACCTGCCCGCCTCAAACAGTTTCGCCTTAGCCATGAAATAAGCATCCATGGTGTGGTGGTAATCCAGATGATCCTGGGTGAGGTTGGTAAAAATTCCAATGTCATAAATAATCTCGTCGACCCTATGCTGATCGAGAGCGTGCGAGGAGACCTCCATTATGGCAATGTCGCTGCGGTCCTCAATGGCGCGGTAAAGCGCACCCTGAATTACTGGAGATTCCGGCGTTGTTCTGTAGCCGCTAAGCGTTCCCATCACAAATGGAGAGTGGTTGGCAGCATTTGCGATCGATGCGAGCAAAAATGCAGTAGTGGTTTTCCCGTTGGTGCCTGTGATTCCCACCATCGGAATACGGACAGAAGGATTTCCGTACAAACAGCTGGCAAGTTTTGCCATCTGCACGCGCATCGACCCTGGACTCACCCTCACCTGAACAATTGGAAGAGGTACGAAACGTTCTACGACTACTGCCACAGCTCCTCTGGCGACGGCATCATGAATGAAGAGGTGCCCGTCGTAATGTTCGCCTGCTATGGCGCAAAAAAGATCTCCCGGCCCCACGTGGCGTGAGTCGAATGAGATGCCGGTAACGATCACGCCGCGCGTATCGCCGAGGATCGAAATGGTCTCAATTAACGAAACAAGCTCTGAAAGCTCAATCATTGGATCCCTTGCACTACCCCGGCCTCCGACGAGATTTCCGAACATCACACGGCCCATCGCTCGCTGATCTTCAGTCATGGTGAAACCGAACCCTTAGTCTTAGCCAATCTATCAGTGGTACCGCTCAGGGAATTCTGAATCTGCAAAACTGGCTGATTTCCGGAAGACGAGCCTACAACGCCACTCGCATTCAACTTCGTTGAAGTACCAGCAGGTTGAGAAGCCTTGCCAAAACCGGCGGGCATATAGCCCGAAGTCGGTGCAATGCCCAACCTTCTTAGTGCATAACCCATTATCTGCGAAAAAACTGGAGCTGCAGCCGATCCGCCATACATGATGTTTGGGTGCTCCAACACGACGATTGCTGAGAGCGGTGTCGAGGTGCCCCGGGTAAAGCCGACGAATGTGGCCATGAACGCTCCGGGCTGATATCCGGGCTTATTCGGAAATGGAATCTGAGCTGTTCCAGTTTTTCCAATGATGTCATAACCAGGCACCTGCGCTAATGGTGCGGTGCCATTAGGCGAGACCGTTTCCGACAGCAGATTCTGCATCGTCTCTGCAACGGAAACGGACAGTACCTGCCTCGATTTCACAGGTAAGTTGTAAGACGGCTTACCATCCTGAGGCACGACTTTGTCCACCAGATGTGGATCAACTAAAACTCCATTGTTGGCAATCGCATTGTACGAATCAAGAACCTGAAGTGCTGAAACCGCTTCATCCTGGCCAATCGGAACTGAACCGATTGCTGTTCCCGACCACTTTGCCGGATTTACCAGAAACCCGGATGTCTCTCCGGGAAATCCAAGTCCGGTAGGCCTTCCCCAGCCAAAATTCAGAAACGAATTCGTGATTGAATACTTGTTGAGATGTTGGGCGATAATTATCGTTCCGATATTAGACGACTGTGCCAGAATCTGCTGCGGAGATAATACCTCGGTTCCATGAACTTCAGCATCGTGGAAATTCGCCCCGTCAATCATCAAATATGGCGGGACTACCACCTTGCTCGACGGAGTTATTACACCGGAGTTAAGAGCGTCAGCAAATGTTGCGATCTTGGCTACCGATCCTGGCTCGTACACATTTGTTACTGCCATGTTTGTGGGAGCCTGCGCAAACCCGGTTATGAGATTCGAATTGGTCGTAGAACTGCCAGACTGCGCTTGCCCGCCGGCTGATTTGGATTTCACAGCACTGCCAGACTGCGCCTGGCCGGTTGTTCCTACAAGATTTGCCATGGCGATAATTTGACCATTTTTGGGATTCATGATGATCGCGCTACCGGACAAGGCCTGTGTTTTCACGATTTCAGCGCCCAGGGCCTGTTCGGTATTGAATTGAATGGCCTTGTCCAACCCCAGGACCAAGTTGTCTCCGGGTCTCGGCGGTATCAAGTCGACGGCTCTTCCGGGAAGCGGCGACCCGGACACAGATACGGAGACCATCTTTTGACCGACCTGACCGTCAAGGAGATTTTTGAACTGGTATTCGAGCCCGGAAAGCGGTACTCCGGTCGGTCCAAGCGACCCAATGACTGGCAATGCGAGGCTTCCGTTGGGATCAGACCGCGTCATTTCAGTTATTAATGATATTCCCGGAAGGCTCCCCTGTGAAATCAGCGACTGGATCTTAGACGACTGTTCAGAACTCACAAGATGCTGCACGTAAGAAAACTGCCCCTGCTGAAGCAAAGCCATCCTGATCGTTGCCACCGGCGTTCCAAGGATCTGCCCGAGAATTTCAGCCTCTTTGACTGGATCTACGACGATGGCCGGATCCGCCACCACCGTTTTCTTCGGAATAGAGACAGCAAGCTCATTGCCATTTCGATCGAGAATCGCCCCGCGCGGAGCTTGTACCGCGACAGTTGCAGAGCCCTCCGCCTTCGCAAGCTCCACGTAGCGATGATCAGGGTAAACGGTAACTCGGATCAGCTGATAGGCCAACGCAAGAACAAACAGGCCGATAAAGATCTTTGATGCTAGCAAGCGCTTCACGCTCACCGGCGTAGCCTGACCTCTGTTAGTTCTTTGATCCGACATATATGGTCCCTTTTCTAACCAGTCTTCGGGCTTGACGCAGGTGAATGGGACGAACTGCCAGAAGAACTGGCGACTGGCGCAGTGGCAGAACTCTTGGCTGGACCAGCGGCAGTGGCAGCCGTAGTAGCTGTTGAAGAAACCACAAGAGGCCTAGTCGGAGCGCCGCCGCCTGCTTCTCCCGGAGGAGCGAAAAGAGTGTTGGGTGCAGATATAACCTGCGGCGTAACTTGAGTGGATGAATTCTGGCTACTTGGAACATTGGGGACAGCACCTAGATATCCAACCTGTGTTGGGTAAACCATTCCTAGGTGACTTTCTGCGTACGAAACGATACGGCCTGGAGATTCAAGACCCGATAGCTGCACCTCCAACCTCTGATGCTGAGTTTGAAGTGACGAAAGCTGCGTATTCAGGGAGTTCAGTTTCAGTTGAGTTGCAGCCATTTCAGCCCTCATCACGACAGCGGCAAACAGAGCCAGAAATCCAATCACATAGGCTAGAAAGATTTTGTTGGAAATTCTGAATCCGACCAGTTTCCGAGGTCTCTCGACAACTCTAAGCTTGGGACGCTCATAAATAACCTTGTGTTTTGCGACACCGCCTACAGCATGCGGGTTTCTGGACCCCGCACTCGCCCTAGCCATCGCCAAAGCCGTCTGGGTGTTTACCTCCGGCCTGACATTTCTTAGTTTCATCTCTCGCTGCGTCCTAGCCATTGGCGGCTCCATCCAACGAGTCATTGCCTTCCAAGATCTCAATTGCCCTCAGGCGAGCACTTCGCGCTCTTGGGTTTTCTTCAATTTCGACGGCTGACGGTGCCCTTGAACGAATGACGTAGCTGGCCTTTGGCTCCGCCCCGCAAATACATCCGTACCGCGAGGGACAGGTGCATCCTCCGGTTACTTGTTCGCGGAAAAGCGACTTGACAATTGAATCTTCACCTGAGTGGTAC
>JAJYFX010000396.1 GCA_021785315.1 Actinomycetes bacterium
CTACGACTTCGACAAGGTTCTGATGACAAATGACTTGGTGAGTTCGAATAATTGCTTCTTTGCGGCAACTGGCGTCACTGACGGCGAGCTGATGCGCGGCGTCAGATTCAGCTCAACAGGAGCTTTTACGCAGAGTCTTGTAATGCGTTCTAAATCAGGAACGGTCCGAAGGGTTGACGCTCATCATCGTCTGGAAAAGCTCCAGGAGTTCAGCGTCATTCCATTCTCATAATCAATCAACCACGGGCATATGTTGGCGCGACTAGACCCACAGTTTTCAAAAAAGCCGTTTAGGATTTCCGGGCCAACCACATAGGCAGCCTCGACGTTAGACAGTTCAAGCCGGTACAGGAGCTCCCTGACGACTAGAGACCCAATTCCTAGACGTCGAAAATCCTTTTGCACTACAACCGACCTAATAAGTCCTACGGTAGAACGGTGATTGGCGCTTCCGCAGGCTATGAGCTGTCCATTACCATAAATGGAAACAACGACATGTTCCTGCCCATCGCATCTCAATCGCACATCGTCGCATGGCCAAAATGCCGAAGATGACACGCCGTTTTCAGCCAACACGTTGTAAATTGCAAGATCTCCGGAGGAGTGGGTGAATACCTCCAACGACATGCCTGCTTGATGCACCATCCTGCGCGGCTCGAATCGGAAGTCACTGGAAAGCTCCCAATATCCGTGAACCGGACTCAGCATCATTTCAAAGGAGTTGGCAGTTTCTCTAAAGAGCACAGACTTGATTATCCTAAGTCCGGCTTCAATTTCCGCACTTTCTGCGGGATCCATAAGCGTCACGTGGGGAACATAAGGTCGCGTATTGGGCTTATAGAGATTTGACGAAACTAGCCGGGCTTGCAGAGAGGCCATCTCGGAAAGGCGGGTACCACCTACAGCAAGATAGAGCACAGGCGATACGGGATGAAATGTCCCGGCAGGCCCCACCTCGAACTCGTAGGCCGGAGTCTCCGCGGCAATCTTTCGTAGTCGATAGACTTCAGCTTCGACATCTTGGCGATGAAGATTGGCAGGTGGCACCAGCGTTACATGCGGCAAAATTCTGCCCATTCCGAACCCGCCAAAACTGCCGCGCAGCCCATCCACCTTGTTTGCATTTAGCCCAGAGAAATGATGAATTAGCCCAATCCGGTATCTTTTCACGCGCCTCCCTGAGGGCCGCTACGGCCCAAGGCCCAATTCACCGCACTTCAATATCTATCTAATTGCCGCTCCGTGCGTAGCCGCCAATTCCAGACGTACGTGCGCTCTCCTGAGGGCCGCTTCCACCCCGGCGTCGGTGGAGTTCCTCAGAGTCTCTTCAGCCCTGATCAAAGCAGCCTGAGCTCGCTCCACATCGATTTCCGCCGGGAGTTCAGCGATATCAGCAAGTACCCTTACCACCGAATTCGCCACATGCACGAATCCTGCATGGACTGCGGCTTTTTGCAGCTCGCCGGTAGCGGTCGTCACCGTCACAACGCAGGGCTCGATATCTCCGATAAAAGGCGAATGCCCGGCCATAAATGCGATGTCGCCGCTACCAGAGCGCAACACCACCATCGTGGCGTCGCACTTGATCAAAGTACGCTCAGGCGTGACCAGCGAGAAGGGAAAAGAGTTAGCCACAGTCTAGCCTTCCTGAAGTGACTTAGCCTTTGCCAAAACAGCCTCGACGCCACCGACGTTTAGGAATGCCTGCTCAGGAATGTCATCGAGTTCGCCGTTTACCAATGCCTCAAAGGATTCGATAGTCTCTTGGATCGGAACATAGATGCCCTTCAGCCCCGTGAAGACCTCGCCTACAAATAGTGGCTGGGACAAGAACCTCTGGATCTTTCGAGCTCGGTACACCGTCACCCTGTCCTCCTCGGACAGTTCATCCATTCCAAGAATTGCGATGATGTCCTGCAGCTCCTTATATCGCTGAAGAACTTCCTGGACGCGAATTGCGATGTTGTAATGCCTATCGCCAACTATGTGGGGAGCGAGCACGTTCGAAGTCGATGCGAGCGGGTCGACCGCCGGATAGATCCCGAGTGAGGCAATCTGGCGTGAAAGCTCAGTGGTGGCGTCAAGGTGGGTAAAGGTAGTGAACGGAGCCGGGTCGGTATAGTCGTCAGCAGGGACATATACCGCTTGCAGCGAGGTGATCGACCGGCCCTTCGTGGAAGTGATGCGCTCCTGCAGGGCCCCCATCTCATCAGCCAATGTTGGCTGGTAACCCACGGCTGCCGGCATACGCCCAAGCAGCGTCGATACCTCAGACCCAGCTTGCACGAAACGAAAAATATTGTCAATGAAGAGCAGAACGTCCTGCCCTTTGACATCCCGGAAATACTCAGCCATCGTCAAAGCCGAAAGCGCAACACGCAGCCTGACTCCAGGCGGCTCGTCCATCTGGCCATAGACCAAAGCTGCCTTTTCTATAACGCCTGACTCCTGCATTTCCAGCCAAAGGTCAGTACCTTCCCTGGTGCGTTCGCCAACGCCGGCAAATACCGACACACCACCATGATGCTGCGCCACTCGGTTGATCATTTCCATGATCAAAACCGTCTTTCCCACGCCAGCACCACCGAATAGTCCAATCTTTCCACCCTGGACATATGGTTCAAGGAGGTCTATAACCTTGATACCCGTC
>JAJYFX010000397.1 GCA_021785315.1 Actinomycetes bacterium
CGACAACTGAGAACCCGATAGCCCTGGATTCATTTAAGAAATGTCCAACCCACGGATCCGACGCTATTGTGGATCTGCTGGGCGAACTCGGTTACAGGTATATCGCTATTAATCCTGGGTCGAGCTTCAGGGGACTTCACGACTCGATCGTGAATTACCACGGCAATGAAAATCCAAAGCTTCTTCTGTGTTTGCACGAGGAAGTCGCTATTTCCGTTGCGCATGGTTATGCCAAGGTGTGCGGCCAGCCAGCAGCAGCCGCCATTCATGACCTTGTGGGGCTCATGCATGCATCAATGGCTGTCTACGATGCATTCCTGGATCAAGTTCCATTGGTCATTCTCGGCGGGAGCGGACCTAGAGACCGTTTCAAGCGGAGGCCGATAGATTGGATCCATTCTGCGGATACTCAGGCCGAGCTCATCCGGTCGTATGTCAAGTGGGATGACGAGCCAAGCCCTTCCTCTGCCTTCATTTTCAGCCTTGTCAAGGCGCATCAAATTGCGAATTCCGCTCCATACGGGCCCACATACGTCTCGCTCGACTGTGCGCTCCAAGAGGAGGAAGTGCCCTTTGGCTCCGCCGAAGGGCTTGAAATTAGACATTATCAGCCTAATCCGCCGATAGCGCCTGATCTAGAGACTGTCCGCAAGGCGGCAGGGATGCTCTGCAATTCACGAATGCCGGCAATTATCGCTGGCCGGGTCGGTAGAAACAGGCAGGCGACAGATTTGCTGGTTGAGTTGGTTGAGCTTCTCGGCGCCGCCTACATAGATGACCGCAACTCAGTGGCATTTCCTACTGACCATCCCAATAACTGCAATTTGGACCCCAGCATATTGGCAGAGGCGGATACGATTCTCTCAATCGATGTAGTAGACCTCCCATCCTTGATGGACCGTTCGATGCCGCATGATGGTACCTCCACAAACACCACTAGCATCATTGATCTCTCCATGGGCGATATAGGGGCAAAGTCGTGGAGCAACTCATCTGGCATGATAAAGCCTCGCAGCATTCAACTGCTCTGCGACCCAGTTCAGGGACTGAGGGAACTGCTCAGCGCGGTACGAACAATGGCACGGGGGAGCGAAGTTGCCGGGCGAAATCAGCTGATAGCGCAAAGAGTTAGTGCGGCAAGAGAATTTCAGGAAGCAAATATTCAGGCTCATTGGCATGATGCGCCAATTTCTCAGCACAGGCTTGTCGCTGAGCTGTGGCAAGCGGTCAAAGACACCGACTGCCTTTTGCTCCTTAGAAATACAAGAAGCTGGCCGGAAGGGATCTGGAAGTTCACAGGTGCCGGCCAATATTTTGGCGACTCCGGGGGTGGAGGCGTCGGATATGGGCCTGGCGCGATGGTCGGTGGCGCCCTTGCGGCTATGGACCAAGGTCAACTTGGGGTGGGCATTATAGGTGACGGAGACTTCCTGATGGCTTCATCAGCCCTTTGGACTGCAGTGCACTACGGGATTCCGATGCTCATGGTGATAAACGACAACAGTTCGTTCTATAATGATGAGCCCCATCAAGCGCGGGTAGCAAGGCACCGGGGCCGTCCACCGGAGAACTCCTGGATTGGCATGCGAATCAGCGATCCCCAGGTGGATTTGGCCGCCCTAGCCAAATCTTACGGATGCTGGGCAACGGGGCCAATCGACGATCCCGGTGATCTCGTGAACGCACTAAGATCCGGGCTCGATCAAGCCTTGCACGGTAACGTGGCTGTTGTCCACGTGCATACAACTCGTTGAGTGCTCTTGAGACCACTTAGCGGCGTTGCTTATCTTCTAGCTGATCCTCACCGCAGCAGAAGCAGGCGCCTTCTTTGTGAATCATCGCAATAATGAAGAGCAGTTGATGGATTAGGAGGTTGCCAAAGGCGAGCCGGTGCCCGGAGCCGACCCTCACGGTCTGCGCTTTGGCGTAAAAGGGCAATCCTCGCTGTAAAGACAGCCGTTCGACAGGCGCCTGCCCAGACCCTGTCCTAGCGGCGAAGCCAAGTATCGCTTGGAACTGCCACCTTGCGGAGGCAGTTCAGTAGACAGTCGCGGCAAAAAGGCGGTCGCTAAATGGCGTGCCTTGGGTACAACGCTCCCGTCAACTTAGCAAATGACAGTCTCGGGGACCGATTTTCAGTCGTGGCCGCAGAGCCACACCGCGCTCGGCCGCCGTGGCGTTTCCATGATTGGACAACTCTTCGGAATATCCAGTGGCGACAGCAGCCACCATTGGGGATCCCACCCGAAATTATCGGTTGGGAGAGGTCATTTTTAAGAACCGCATGTGACAAATGACTCGCAAATTTGGCTTGTTACCTTGACTGGCTTACTAACCTCGGTATAATGGTCCGATATATCAGAATCGTACTGTAGGCAGTACTGCTACAGATACGTTTTTGTGCGCATACTTGCTTTGTCCGGAATCGATGTGGGGTATGGAACTTGTTTCATTTTGGCGGTGAACCTTGGAAAAGTCGCTTTGATGGCACAGCGCAAACAGAGGTGGTGCGCTTTGCTTTTTCAATTTAGTTGACTTCTGCGATCGAAAATGATTCGAATTGCGCTTAACCGCTTCCTAGCTGACTCGCAACTCATTGAGCGCCGCGTTTCAGCCCACCTGCAATTGTTTAGCCCTGGCTTAC
>JAJYFX010000398.1 GCA_021785315.1 Actinomycetes bacterium
CAAGAGGCACTAGTGCTTCTCCGGTGTAGCGCATCCTCTCGGGTACCCCGATTCTCCACCTTCTCGGAACCAGCGGCTCATATGGCGGCACGAACACATCGAACATCGATACGTCTTGGTCGCGAAGGCCTCTGCGCATCTCTATTACGTCTCTGAAGTTCTCGGTCGTAATCATCCCAGTTTTGGCACCACGCCCCGTGAGGAGCGTATTTATGGCCAGGGTTGTGCCATGGATTAGAATCTCGACCTGGGCAAGGAAGCTGTTGAGCGGTTGAGAGAAAGCGGACGACGCTTTGTTCAGAGAGTCGAGGACCCCAATTACGGGGTCTGCAGGTGTGGTAGGAGACTTGAACTCCCGGAGTCTACCCTGCTCGTCAAGGACCAGGCAGTCGGTAAAAGTTCCGCCTACGTCAATAGAAACACGCTTCATAGCGCTCCCCCAGTGTTTCTCGACGGAACTCGTGATGCTGATTTAGCCCCCCAAGGCCCGAGCAGTTCCGTAGCTAGGCATGCTACACCGCACCCCGAACCCTGTCAAAGAAGCGACAGGGACTTGGGAGAACGCTTTTTCGAGAGCCGGGACCCCAGAGGATAAAAGAGCGTGATGACCTTACAGCTACGCCCGGTTTGACCGTATCCGAGGAAGGCCTTGATGAGCCTGCACAGGTTTAGTTGTCTGCCGCGGTCTCATTGTTTTGGTGTGCCGATGTATAGTCCAGCACCCGCTTTGCCAACACAGCAGGTACCTAGTGTTGGCGGGCATTTTTAAACTTTGACGTGTCGGCAGCTAGGAGCTGCTGAAAAATGGACGATAGTTTGTGGCGGTTTGCCGGTGATTATCTGGTAACGGATATTGCCGTAACCGCGGGAAAGCCCGTTTGCCACAGACTTGCACTCCCGTCGAGATCTACGCGCCAAATTGAACCATCATCCAGGCCCACATGAATTATATGTTCGTCAGTCGGGTCCCAGGTTGCCGCGTATGACCCCGCATGCACATAGGGCGGGATCCCTGCCGTGATTTCGCACCACAACTTTCCGGAATCAGAGCTAAGAAAAAAACCAGTGCCGGCGCCTTCGTCCATTTTCCAGTAACTTGGCCGGTTGTCTGAAGCCACTGCGAATACCATTTTGGGTGCTTTTGGGTTGCTTAGAACATGAGTCACATATGGTTTGTCCAATCCCGCACAGTGGCCAAAGGTATTTCCTGAGTCGGTGCTTCGGTACAACCCGCCGCCCGTGGCAGCAAGGATTATATGTGGATCGTCAGGCATGATTGTCACCGCGTGCACATCCTGGTGAAGCCCATTTCTCGCTGTTGACCAGCTGTTACCACCATCAGACGTTCGAATAAGCCAGCCTTCCTCAATTGCGCAAGCTATGACGGAGGGGTCGTTATGAGCGAAGGCGATATTTCGTATCCGGGGAAAGTAGGGCGGCAAGTGGAGATTCCAGTCAGCCCGGCCGTCCAACGCTAAGACGTTGTCATACTCATCCCAGTGCTCGCCTTGATCAATCGATTTATACAAGCTTGCAGGGCCTGTTCCCGCGTATAGATCACCAGTTTCAGGCTGCTGGGCCAACCACCAGACCTCTTTATGAACCAGGCCATCGTTTATTTCGGCCCACGAAATTCCAGCATCGTCGGTGCGCCAAATCCCAGAACGGGTTGTGCCCAGATAAAATCGTTTAGAATTCTCCCGGTCGCATACCACGGGTGAGCGAATATCGCCAAGAACGCGGTTGTTTTTGAAGACAACCGAGCAATCGGAGTCCTTATCTGCATCGAGGGATTTTGCGTAAAGTCCTTGGGAAGTGCCAATCAACATTGTCGCCATGACTCAACTCCTAGCAGAAAATCAAATATTCGGCCCTATGGCAATATCATTTAACCAAGTTGGATAATTAGGTACCAGAGCATCTGGCTAGCCTTTTGTTTAACGAATCGTACTAAATTTTGGGGACATATGTCAGCCACGTACTTGAGACCCGCCATTCTCCACCTTCACGCCGCAGTCTAAAGAATTCGGCGCTTTATTTCAAGAGCCAGCTACGGTTTTGCGGCCTCGCCAATGCCTTTCCAGTTGGCATGCCACGCTCGCAGGGAGTTCTCTTTTGGCGGTGAAATCCCTGCGCCGGAGCTAAATGCCGATATCGGGGCCGTTTTCCCGAGCGCGGACGCTCTGTTCGAAATCCTGAAGATGCCGTGATATGGCTGCCCAAGCTTCTTCGGGTCTCTGTTTTTACGGCTGAGAAGATTGCCCGATGTTCCTTGAAGGAATGATGCAGATCCTCCCTGGAATCATCGCTGAACTGCTTTGTCAAATCCAGCCGCTGAGCTAGGGCTTCAGTTATTCTCAACAGAAGCATGTTGCCTGTAGCGATGGCCAGGTGGTCGTGGAAACGATGGGAAGTCCTGTTGAACGTGGCAGTGTTATGTCCGGCCACAGCGATTTCCATGACAGCCAAGTCGTCTTCGAGTGATCGTGGCTGTTCGCTGGACCGATTCCCTGACGCTAACGCGGCGGTACGAATCTCTAGGATCTGCCGAGCTTGCCTTAATCCGAGATTAGCTTGGCGCGATTGCTCACCTTGAGCGCAGTGGGCCATAAGTCGACATCCAAGCAGTTAC
>JAJYFX010000399.1 GCA_021785315.1 Actinomycetes bacterium
GTCGGACACAACGCTTACATTGCGCACGGCTCGGTGGTCGAAGCTTCTGTGGTTTCAGATAATGCGCACGTCGGCCATGGAGCTCGCATCGAGAGGTCGGTCATTCTTCCCGGGGCAAAGGTTCATTCGGGAGCAACAGTAGTGAACTCGATCATTGGCCAAGACGCTGTTATACCGGTTGGGGCCGCGATTCTCGATGGCTCAGTAATTTCGCACCGCGCATTCGTAGAAGAGGGCTCGACCATAATGGGGCAGCGGGTGCCCACATGAGCGATGATTCAGTGGTGGTAACCGGTGGTGCCGGCTTTATAGGATCGCATCTTGTTGATCGGTTGCTTGACGTGGGTTTTCGGGTCACGGTAGTGGATGATTTTTCCACTGGGTCGATGTCAAATCTTGGAAAGGCGAGCAAATTTGGTTCGCAGTTAGAAATAGTTCGCCAGGATATTGCCGGTACTGAGATGCTTGATGTAATGCATACGATATCACCGAGGTACGTTTTCCATTTGGCTGCCCAGTCGGCTGTAAGGCGCTCAATTTCTGATCCAATCTTTGACGCCAGGATCAACCTGCTGGGAAGTCTAAATATCATCGAGGCTTCGCGCAGAACAGGGGTTGAGCGCATTCTGTATGCGGCAAGTGGAGGCACATTATATGGTGAGCCTGACCCTTCACTCTTGCCCTTGACTGAACTTACAATTCATCAACCGCTGTCCAACTATGGCGTTTCCAAGAAAGCGGTGCTCGATTACCTGGGCGCATATCGGATCATGTATGGTCTGGACTACGTAGCGCTGGCCCTGGCCAATGTTTACGGTCCCAGGCAAGATCCACATGGCGAATCAGGAGTTGTATCCATATTTGCTGGCAACCTATTGTCAGGACAGAGCTGTGTGATATTTGGTGACGGGAACCAGACCAGAGACTTCGTCTTCGTGGCTGATGTCGTCGAAGCATATATCCAGGCGCTGCATGCAGGGGGCGGCGAAGTCTTCAATATCTCGAGTTCTGCAGAGACTTCAGTCAACGAACTCTACTGGGAGATCGCAAGGAGTTTGGGCACCTCCGTGGAGCCCGAATATCAAGAGGGCCGGATCGGGGAGCTGAGCCGGTCTTGCCTTTCCAATAGAAAAGCAGGAGAGATTCTGGGGTGGAAACCTCAAGTCGAGCTTGGCGACGGGCTTGGCCGGGTCATTAACTGGATTTCCGGCCGGAGATGATTACCTGAACAGATCCTCGGAGAAATCCCTGATGATCTCGCCCGCGACCGACGAGCGCCTGAACAGAGTTTCATCCAATCCTCTGACAATCACGATTGGTGTGCCAGCGGCCTTGGGTTTGGCGAGTTCTGCGGCTGAAGCTATCTCGTCCGCGATGGCTACCTCGGTTGCTACCAGGGTTTTGCCTCCGCGGTCTTGGGTACCTCTAAGATCAACAAGGGCTGCGATGCCTGCGCAACCCAGCGCTATGTCAGCGACGCCTTTTCTCCAGGTTCGCCCGAATGTGTCAGTAATTATGACCCCGAGTTTCAGATTTGTCCGATTCGACAGTTGTTTATGGATCCGCCTCGCCGAAAGATCCGGGTCCCGCGGCAGTAGCACCGCATAGCCGTCTTTAACGTTCGACTGGTCGATCCCGGAATTGGCGCAAATGTAACCGTGGCGCGTCTCGGTAATGAAGAGGCTTCCACGTTTTCTTAAAACACGTTTGGCCTCGGAGAGGACAAGCTTTTCGAACGCTGACTGGTCTTCGCTATCCAGCTTGACGAGGCGGCCTTCGGCTTTCGAGACTATTTTCGATGTGACTACTACTACGTCGAGATTCTCCAATTCGCAGTTTGCGAGAATGACGTCTGCAAGGTTGTCATTCTCGCGAATTTCACCGATGCCCGTCGGCGCGAAAATTGAAATCAAGCTTGGCCTCCCAAAACGGTGGCCAATGCCGCGAATGCAAGATTTTCTGAAACCGCTTGGCTGGTCATCAAAGTGTTGGTTTGCGCGGTCCTGATTCCCAAGCTGTGGATGCGATCCGATAGCCCTGAGTCTTTGTCGTCGATAACCATCGCTGAAATTAATTCCTTGTAATACTGTGCCACGCCATATGCGGACTGTGCTAGGCCGAGTTCCGACATGAGCTTGGCAGCCGGACCTTTCACAGCTTCGCCGGCGATAATCGGCGAGATTGCGGTGACCTTGTCACGTTTGCGGGACAGCACTTCAGATATTCCCGGAACCGCAAGAATTGGACCGATGGATAATATGGGATTTGACGGCGCAATAACGATGGCTTCTGCGCTCTCCAGGGCCTCGCGAACGCTGGGAGTCATCCTAGCCTCGCCGGAGTGTTGGTAGGCAACTCGGCTTGCTACTGGCTGGTGCGCGTATTTTACGAAATATTCCTGAAAGGTGAGATCTCGCTCTCGGCCGTCGATGACTGCAGTTATGACGGTTCTCAATTTATCGTCAGTGACGGGTAGGATCCTGGGCTGGACGTTCCATCGTTTCCTAATTTTGTCCGTAACCTCTGTGAGAGTTTCACCGGCAGCTAGAAGTTGAGTCCTAAAGAGGTGCGTGGCCAAATCACGGTCGCCGAG
>JAJYFX010000032.1 GCA_021785315.1 Actinomycetes bacterium
AGTACCGAATCCTGGCTTAGCGAACCGTTTGACAAGTCGTCTTGATTTTTGTTCGAATCTCGAACTTGGCCTGGTCCCTCGGATTCCGTCATTTCCTTTACCTTCCGCTCATTAGAATCGCCGTTGGCTCAAAAAGCATTACTGAAAATCTTGTCTTATGCGGCGCCCCGCATTAAATTTGATCACCCTTGTCTTCCAAGGCCAGAGCCACAAAAACTGGCCATGGATGGACTACTACTATCCATTTGTTCTTCCATTTACCACACATCCAAAGTCGCAGATCCACAGCCAGAAGCTCGAGCAGTATCTGATCAGGCTTTGACCGTGCATACCGTTGCTGCTGCTTACCACCAAGCCCGCAGGACTAACTACCGGACTTATCATAGTGTCGACACTTCAACTCTGAAACTGAGCATTTTCCCTGGCTCTATACCCAAAACCTACTGAATCTCAAAAACAACTGTCGACAGCACTCTATATATACCCTGGATTAAAGTCAAGCATTGCCCGATCAATTGTCACGATCCCACTTTTTGCACAAGCTGCCAATTCAGTTTGCCCGGCCGAGGCTTCACAACTTGAAAGTGAACTCCGACATGCGAGCCGGGCCTGTGCCTCGACCAGGATTGGAATCCGCACTCCTGAACCGCCCCTAACTCACGGGCCTCGATGCCTGAGCTTCGAGCAGTGGGAGCGCGATCGCCTCTTCTTGCCGCATTCTCAAAGCAGGACCGAGCCATATCGACGGCCTTGCCGAACCCGAAATAAACTGACCGATTCGCCGGACAAGTCACTGAGGCGAGCAAACGTGAAGCATGCGCCGTCCTCAACGAAGGTGCGCGCGCTGCAATTCACCTGCACCTTTACCGGGGCCATACTTGACGGCTTGGATTATTTGGCCCTTGGCCATGTCAAAAACTAAAGGAAGGAGGCCAACTAAGATTGAGAAATCAACAAAGGAGGGCCCATGACTTTGCCCAGTCCCGGTTACGGAATTACCATTCGAGCCGAGTTGCCAACATCCATCAACGCTACCGGTCAGCTTGCCGTCGCCGTAAACTCCGCGGGCGCAGTATTGACGGCGCTGGATGTTGTCGAATCTCATCCGGACCGAATGGTCGTAGACGTAAGCTGCAACGCTATCAACGAGGACCATGTTCACAGGATCAGCGAAAGCGTGGCGGCCCTGGAGGGCGTCGCCGTCAGAAAAGTGAGTGACCGAACCTTTCTATTGCATCTAGGGGGCAAACTTAGCGTCGAATCGAAAGTGCCGCTCAAAAATCGCGACGATCTGTCGCGTGCCTACACCCCTGGAGTAGCTCGAATCTGCGAGGCCATAGCCGCAACTCCTGAAGATGCCCGCCGCCTTACCATCAAGCGCAATACTGTCGCTGTCGTTACCGACGGCTCGGCCGTGCTAGGTCTAGGCAATATCGGACCCGCGGCGGCGCTTCCGGTGATGGAGGGCAAGGCGGCGCTTTTCAAACGTTTCGCCGGGGTTGATGCCTGGCCGGTATGCCTTGATACCCAGGACAGCCATGAGATCGTTCGGATCGTTCAGGCGATAGCGCCCGTTTACGGTGGGATCAACCTTGAAGACATAGCTGCTCCGCGCTGTTTCGAGATCGAGCGTCGTCTCCGCACATTATTAGATATTCCGGTATTTCATGATGACCAGCACGGCACGGCGATCGTAGTGCTTGCGGCTCTTACCAACGCTCTCCGGGTAGTCGCAAAGCGCATTGAAGACGTTCGAATAGTCGTTTCCGGAGTCGGCGCAGCTGGAACTGCGGTCATCAGGCTGCTGCTTTCCAGTGGGGCCAAAAACATCATTGCCTTCAGCTCCAAAGGTGCGCTGCACCAAAAACAACCCGGACTTGTCGGAGATCGAGCTTGGCTGGCCCGGAACACGAACCAAGCATGTTTTGAGGGATCGCTCGGCGAAGCACTGGCCGGCGCTGACGTTTTCATCGGAGTTAGCACCTCAGGACTGTTGACGGGTGCGGATATCGCAAGAATGGCAGATGGCGCAATAGTATTCGCGCTGGCAAATCCCAATCCTGAAGTAGACCCGGCTGAAGCCCGCAAGTATGCCGCCATTGTCGCAACCGGGCGTAGTGATGAGCCAAATCAGATTAATAACGTCTTGGTATTCCCCGGAGTCTTCCGCGGACTTCTGGACGCCGGAGCCCATTCGGTAACTACTGAGCTGGAATCAGCGGCAGCGCAGGCACTGGCTAACGTGGTTGCCTCCGATGAACTCAACCCAAGCTACATTATTCCAAGTGTCTTCAATCCGGATCTGGTCCCCGCAATTGCTGCAGCGGTTCGCGACGCAGTCATCAAGGACCAACATGGGGAGACGAACGAACAAATCATTGATGCGTAGCCCCACCCAAGCAATATTTGTTCCCTAAAGTTCGCATGGTTTGGCTATGAAGTCAAGACGAACCTGCGGGCGCTTCTCGAGCAGCCCGCGATTCGGCCCAGCTGTCAGCTCATGAATCTGCCTGGTCGGCTCCGGTCTCTCTAAAAAACTTCATTCCGCAGGCCATCAACGCATTCGAGCTCAGCTGAACCCCGAAGCTTAAAACCACCGTTTACTATCCTTTGCAAGTCTTTTGTCGGTGGAAGCGGCTACTTTTCCAACTTCATCTTCTCCCAGGCTTCACGCGCATCGGCTACCGAGCCCTCATCCTCTATCGTAGAGACGTCTCCTGGATCTTTGCCGAGCGTGACCGCCTTGAGCACGCGACGCATTATTTTGCCTGACCGGGTCTTAGGCAGAGCTTCCACGAAATTGATCTCGGCGACGACCGCAATTGGCCCGATCTGATTTCGGACAGTCTCGAGAAGCGATTTGCGCAGATCATCAGACGGATCATTCCCAGCGCGTAGAACTATGAATGCCGAGATTACCTCGCCCCGCAGCTCGTCGGGCCTGCCGGTAACGCCAGCCTCCGCCACGGCGGGATGGTGCAGAAAAGCGGTCTCCACCTCGATCGTCCCCAAGCGGTGGCCAGCAATCTTGATAATTTCATCAGCACGCCCGGAGAACCAGAAGTATCCGTCCTCATCTACCGAGGCTGCGTCGCCGGTGAAGAAAACACCAGGTATCTGCCCCCAGTAGTCTCGCCCGTATCGCTCGGAGTCTCCCCACAGCGTTGCGGTAAGCCCTGGAAACGGGCGTGTCACGACGACAATGCCCTTCTCGTTCGTCTCACACTTTCGCCCGTCGAGATCTCTGACTTCGGCGGCCATTCCAGGCAATGGCACACCTGACGAGCCAGGCTTGATCGGGAGCAGATTGACTCCAAACGGGTTGCCAAATACCGGGCCGCCAGTCTCGGTCTGCCACATATGGTCTATCACTGGCACCCTGTCTTCAAGCACATCGTGCTGCAGCCATTCCCAGGCGGGTATGTTTAAAACCTCGCCGGCGCAAACTATTCGGGTCAACGATGAGATGTTATGACGGCGGGCTGGCTCCGTGCCATAGCGCATCAGCATCCGCACCGCGGTAGGCGCGGTGAAGACTCCTGTCACGTGATAGCGCTCCACGATCTCGTAGAGCTGCTCGGCACTGGGATAGTCGAGGGCACCCTCATACGCGATAGTGGTAGCGCCAACAAGTAGCGGCGCGTAGACAATATAGCTGTGACCGACGACCCATCCGATGTCTGACGTCGACCACCATACGTCGCGCTCGGTCAGCCCGAAACAGACTCTGCCCGATCCGGTAATCCCCACCTGGTAAGGACCATGGGTATGCACCGTCAACTTTGGCTTTCCTGTAGTTCCAGAAGTGGCAAGGATGTAGGCCGGCTCATTCGATTCCATGACCTCATGGGCATCTGACTGCCCTTCGCCGAGTTCAAGAAACTGCGCCCATGTGAGGTCGCGCCCGTCTTTCAACCCATTTGGGGTACCCTGGCGACCGAGTACCACGACCCGCTCGATTGGGCAATCCGGCGTAGCCAAGGCCTCTTCTACAATTCCTGAAAGAGAGACCAGCGTACCTTTTCTCCATGTCCCGTCCGTGGTAAGGAGGACCTTTGCGCCGGCAAGCCTGATGCGCTCCGAAAGTGCGCCGCTGCCAAAACCGGCAAACACTGCGAGATGGATTCCCCCTATACGGGTAACCGCTAGCATTGCCGCAATGGCCTCGGCCATGGTGGGCATGTAGATTGCGACACGATCGCCGCGCTTGACGCCAAGGCCTCGGAGCGCCCTGGCAATCTTGAGCACCTCGTAGTGGAGTTGCGCATATGTAAAGGTGCGCCTCTCGCCGAGTTCATTCTCGCAAATCAGCGCCGCATGGCCTCCCCATCCCCTGTTGACATGGTGGTCGAGAGCGTTGTAGGAAATGTTGGTCTGGCCTCCTAGAAACCAGCGAAAGGTCGGGGGCTCATGTTCAAATACTTTGTCCCAGGTGCGAAACCACGGAAGTTGGCGTGCCGCTTGCTCCCAGTATCCTTCCGGATCAACTTGGGCGCGCTCTAGCAAGCGACGAACTGCTGGGCTGACGATGTCCATTATTCCCCCTTTGATCAAGCCAGCTTTGTTACTCTGCGATCCTTCTCTCCCTGGTCAGTTTGTTTGACAATTCCTAAATGCTTTCTCAAGAGCCAAACTACTGTTTTTGGAGCCAAATCTCAATGGTTATTATTTGCACATCGTTGAAATCCAAAGGCTTTCTCATCCGCTCTGGCTGAATCGGACGTTTCCTTGCACTCATTCAGACGCTGCCTAAGTAATTTGTGAAGCCGAAAATCGCTTGACGCGCCCGATGGAAGGAGCCGGCGATTTTCGCAGATCTGGCCTCGAGCCTCCAGCAGCACCAGCTTTTTTACGTGTCAAGTGTGCTATTACAAGTGCATCGGCGCCAAATAGGTACCTGCCTCCAAAAATTGGACCGATTTCATACGGCTGTCATTCCCAATGAGGCCCGACACCAAAATGGTCTCAAGAAAGGAGCAGATGCCGTCCTCCAATTCACGCTGGCCAGCGCCTTCGCAGGACGGCTACTTTTCAGACTCGCCGGAAACGGCGGTCTCCATATCAGCGCGACGTTGACGTTTTGGGACCCACATGCCCGAAAACTCATGTGATCAAATTGTCATCTATACCCGGCAAGCACGGAACATATTCGGAGGTTGCGTCCTCCCGGCTGAAGCCGGCCGGCGTGCTACAGATCACTATCCGCCGTGCAGGCGGGATCGAGTGGTTCCCGGCAACAATCTCGCACCAGATCTCAGACTCTTGTCACCTTGCCGCCACAGCGTCGTCGACGTCGATCTCAGCTACGGAAGCTTCAATGTGATGGTATTTGCCTCCCCGTAGCGCCGAGACAACGCAGGCAACCACCGAAGCCGCAAAAGCGAAATAAAACGCCCTGTCAAGCCCCTTGCTAAAGGCCGAAGCAATCAGGTGGGGGAAGAATGATTTGCCGGTCAGATATGCCCCCTTGGCAGCTGATAGATGCCCGAAAGCAGGCCCTAGCAGCGTCTTCATAGGGTTGTATCCGAGAAATGCCGAAAAGAGGGTCGCCGTCGGGGGCAGATGTGAAATAGATGTCGCAACGCCGGCCGGAACACCCTGCTGCACCAAGCCTCCAAAAACTGCGCCTGGAAGGCTCGAGGCAAGGCCGGTAATGACCAGAGTGAAAAATACTCCGATCGACAAGACCATCGCCGAGTTCTGGAAGGTAGCAACCATTCCGGCACCTGCACCGCGCTGGGATGGCGGAAGGCTGTTCATGATTCCGGCCCAGTTCGGCGAGGAAAACATGCCCATAGCGATGCCGTTCGTCGCTAGCAGCAAGGCAAACCAGACGTAGGAAAAATTGATAGGCAGCAGCGTTAACAGGAAGAAGCTGACTGCGGCGAGACCCATTCCGCTGGTTGCGAATATCCTGGAGCCAAAACGGTCTGACAGGTATCCCGAGACCGGGCCGGCAACCAAGAATCCTAAAGTCATCGGCAGCATGTAAATGCCAGCCCAGAGCGGAGTGACGGAGAAACTGTACCCATGCAGCGGGAGCCAGATCCCTTGGAGCCAGATGATGACTATGAACATCATTCCGCCGCGCCCTAACGAGGCAAGAAGATTGGCCAAGTTACCAGCCGCGAAAGCCCTGATACGAAAGAGCGAAAGATGGAACATTGGATTTTCAACCTTGGTCTCGATGACTCCAAAGACCACAAGAACTATTGCCCCTCCAATGATGGCCGTCAGGACAAATGGGCTTGACCATCCCATTGTCTCGCCTCCATGAGGCATTATTCCATAGGTGATGCCAACCAGCACCGATATGAGACCGATGGCAAAGGTTAGGTTTCCCCACCAGTCAATGCTTGACGGACTGCGCGTTCCGCGGTCCTCTAGCTTCCAATACGACCAGACTGTTCCAAGCAATCCGAAGGGCACGGAAACGACAAAAACCAGGTGCCAGTTGAGCGGTCCAAGGACCCCTCCAAGAATCAGCCCGACAAACGCACCGCCTATAGCGGCGACATTGTTGATTCCCAGCGCAAGGCCGCGTTCATTGTGCGGAAAGGCGTCAGTAAGAATCGCCGAGGAGTTTGCAAATAGCAAAGCGCCGCCAATTCCCTGGAGAATTCGCATCACTATAAGCCACAGTGCCGCCGAAGTCCCGGTCATCCAGGTTATCGACAGCAAAATCGAAAATGTCGTGAAGACCACAAAACCAAGGTTGAAGACCCTCACCCTGCCGAACATGTCGCCAATTCGGCCGAAACTAACCACCAACACCGCGGTAACAACCATGAAACCCATCAGTAGCCAGAGTAAGTAGGTAGTGTTGCCCGGGATCAAAGGATCCAAATGGATGCCGCGGAAGATATCCGGCAAGGCAATCAACATAATTGAGGAATTTATCATCGCTAAAAAGACGGCGATAGTTGTGTTCGAAAGTGCAATCCATTTGTACTGAATTTTGGGTTTGCCAACTCGATTATCACCAAGTCGCTCTGAAATCAATTCACTGCCCAATCCAATGCCTCCCTGCTGCAATGCCCACATTCAGAGTCGAAAATCCAACGCTTCAATATCAAAGCTTACCTCAACGTCAACGTTAAGATTAATAGCGTCATGGATTCTTCGTACGGCTGACGACAGAAATCATTGCTCCCCAAAGCCTAAGAAAATTACGATCTCCTTAAGGCGCCGATAGCGGACGGGTAATTAAGCTCATGGTCACAGCTCTCCTCCCAACCCTGGCGGCTGGTCAACAGCAGGTGCGACTTCAATTGAAACGACGGCACCCTTGCAAGATCTTGCCGAGGCAAGCTCCTTCCACAACAGGAACTGCCATGCCCAGCGGTAATTGTGATCTTTCCCGAAGCGGATCTCCCCTAACTCCGCATCCATTTGGGGTCCGAGACAAATCTGTCACCGACCAAAAGCCGGTATTGCCTGCGGACGGCTGCCCGGGAGTTAGGAGACGCCTTCGGGTCTTCCGTCGGAAACCGTTTCCTCGGCGAAGTTAGCCTTCGATTGCAAATCGGCGGAAGAATCAATTGCAGCGCCGTCATTTGCCGTCATGGAACCCCGTCCATTTGCGCTTGAGGCGGAAAACTGTTCGGCCAGGCTCCGTACGCCGGCAACAAGATTGGTAAGTTCAAGCGGCAGAACGAACTTTGTCGATGGAGCGCTTGCCATCTGTCTAAGGGCGTCCAGGTACTGCAGTACCATAGTGTTGGGACCGGCGCCTGCGGCAGACAGCGTAATTGCATCCAGTGCTCCGGCTAGCCCCTGGGCGCGCAACACTGCCGCCTGCTGCTCGCCCTCGGCAGCCAGGATCGCGGCTTGGCGTTCGCCCTCGGCCGCCAGGATTGCCGACTGCTTCTGGCCTTCGGCAACGGTGATCGCCGCCTGGCGTTGTCCCTCTGACTCTGTGACCACCGCCCGTCGTGTCCTCTCAGCGGACATCTGCCTGGTCATCGCGTCTTGAACGCCTGGCGGAGGATTGATCTCCCTGACCTCAACATTGGTGACTTTGACACCCCAGCGCTCCGTAACGTCATCAAGCTTGGTTCTTAGAGCGTTGTTCATATCCTCGCGCTTTGAAAGAACGTCATCAAGGCTCATCTCACCAACCACGCTGCGCAAAGTGGTAGAGGCAATGTTCAAGGCGGCGCCGGAAAAGTCCCTCACCTGCACAACCGACATTACCGGATCGAGAACCTTGTAAAACATGATGAAGTCGATCGAAATGGAGGCATTGTCCTTCGTGATTGCCGTCTGATGCGGAATTTCCAGAAAGAGTTCGCGCAAATCAACCAGCGATATCCTGTCCGTCACCGGATTTATGAATATGAGCCCGGGACCTTTAGCGCCAATCGCACGTCCAAGCCGGAAGAGCACCACCCTTTGGTACTCTCGGATGATTCGAACTGATCGGGATCCCGCCAATACAATAACCGCAAGTACCGCTATCACTATCCCCAAAATGACGCTCATGCCCTCTTCTCCTGCTCGATGTTTTGCGAAAGCTCCGGATTCGCCCAGACTTTGAGACGAAGCCCGTCGACCTCGGAGACATAGACCTCAACTCCAGCCTTTACTGCACCTGAGAGCGACTCTGCCGACCAGGTTTCACCTAGAACTTTCACCGTTCCCATCGGTGTGAGATCAGTAACGGCGACGCCGCTGGCATAGGACAGCTTGCCGATCAGACTTGCCGACGCCAGCCTTCTGAAGTTCCTAACTCCTCGGATCCCCAAGAAAAATATGGCTGCTGAAACTACGATCGTCACAACAAGAAGTGCGACGGATAACTCAGGAGACGCCGTACCGGCAAGAAAGAAAGCGTCCAAAATCAAGATTATGGAGCTAATGGCGCCTATTACGCCAGACGCTACCAGCCCGTGCGGGCCAAAGTGGAGGCTCAAGGCCGCCGCTACTACTATCGCTGTCAAGAGGATCAATGAGGCCAGTACCACTGGGCCCTCCTCGTTTCTAATCTGCCTTTAAGCTTACATCGGGTCCTAACCCAAGTGACGACAAGCACGCCAGTTATATCCGTAAACGCATTTGCCATCGGCGGGGTTGGACTGACGCTAAATCGAGGCGACCTACATGCTGGCCCACATCCTCGGAGCCGCCGCTGCGCTCTTGCACGTTAACCTGGTCAACCTTGTATTGGACATCATGGCAATGAACACGTTGCCCCTCCGATCATGCTCGGGTTTTTATTGGCTCTCGAGGCGCTCACACTACCGTGTCGGATGCGAATGCGCGGGCCCGAGCGCCGAGTGGCATCGACCGTCAGTCTGTTGGTAATTGGATTTGCGATCTATCTGGTGCCGGTAACCCTTGGCTTGGCACGACGACTGCTCTAGATGCGGCGAGCTTGGCGTGGCAGTCTGCTAGGGCGCATCGACGTAAAGGTTCGCAGACATAGCCTCACTGAGCGCGATCATATCGCCATTCACGTTGAGTGTCAGAGTGCCATCAGATGACCGGCCACTCACCTCAGCTACGGCTCCTGGCCGGAATCCATGACTATCAAGGTAGATGAGCATTTCAAGGTCAGTCTCTACGCACTCGGCAATCCGCCTCAGCCGAATCCGGTCGCCCGGCTTTGCAGTGGAAAGCGAGTGAAGATTAAGGTGCGCCGCGCCCGAACCTGGGATTGGGTTGCCATGCGGACAGGATTGGGGATTGTGAAGAAGGTCCACGAGCAACGGCTCAACCTCATCCGATATCACATGCTCCCACCGGTCGGCTTCCTTATGCGCCTTATACCAATCGATACCAATAATGTCAATGAGGAGGCGCTCCGCCAATCTATGCCTTCGAACCACGGTCTCCGCCTGGCTATGACCTTCGACTGTCATTTGCAATAAGCGCTGGTCTGCCTTGAGATAGCCATCATCAATGAGCCGGGTGACCATTTCAGTGACCGTAGGCGGAGAATGACGAAGCCGCTCGGCCAAGCGGGCGCGGATGACTGGAACTCCCTCTTCCTCGAGCTCGTAGATTACCTTGAGGTACTCCTCAATCGGCGGGTGGAAACCGTCTGTGCCCGTTCTCGCCAAAGCTGTACCTCCTCTTCTTTGAGCTGGCTGCCCGCTTTCATCAGACTTGCCACTGTCGAGAGGATATGGGCG
>JAJYFX010000033.1 GCA_021785315.1 Actinomycetes bacterium
AAGGTCATCGGCCTTTCGGTTGACCCGGTCGAAAAGCACATTGAATGGGAAAAGGACATTGAGGAGACTCAGGGCAAAGCTGTCAATTTCCCAATGATTGGTGATCCTGAGCATAAAGTTGCGGACCTCTTCGGGATGATTCATCCGAACGCATCAAACACGTTAACCGTCCGTTCGGTATTTATCATTGACCCGACAAAAAAAATTCGGCTTACTATAACTTATCCGGCCTCTACTGGGCGAAATTTCCAGGAGATACTGCGGGTGCTAGATTCGCTCCAGCTGGTCGACAAATACACCATCTCGACTCCGGTCAACTGGAACGACGGAGACGACGTCATAATTGCAAGTTCCGTATCCGATGAGGACGCCAAGACCAAGTTTCCAAAGGGTTTCAAAACCCTCAAGCCTTACTTGCGTCTGACGCCACAGCCAAACAAGTAGTTCAACGCGGCTGCGGGCCGCCGCATCTTTTCAAGCCGAAAATAGACGTGCCATGCAGCCGACAAATATGAGTCCGCATGGCACGTTTAAAAGGCGAGAGCGAGCTTCCGTTCTCAGGTGAGCTCGCCGGGTAATGTGTGAAATAAATTCGGGTCGCGCATTTCCAACGAGGTTTGTGGGCAAATCGGCAACTGCAAAACCCTCTTCAAAAACAAAGCCGTTACGGCCCGAATCATTGGCGGACCAAGAGCGCATTTGAAGATCTACTAATGAACTACCCGAGCAACAACACCTTCGTCAACGTCATATCGCCATCCCTCAACGGTTATGCCAGCTGGCAACGAGCGACAAGATCGGATGAGCGCGACGTCCTCGGCCAGCGCCGCATCTGGCACTTCCATCGTCATGAATTCCCAGTCTCCAACATCCAGGCCTGCCGAACGCAGGTAAGCCTGGACGTCCAGATCGCTCAATCGGGTGAGAGTACATTTCGTGTGCTGCATCACAACGATGCTGTCAACACCGAGAAAGGACGTGGCAAATATAAGAGTTCTCAATACGTCACGAGTAACCCGCCCGCCCGCATTTCGCATAATCTTGGCATCACCAGGGACTAACCCAAGCATTGCCAACGGCTCGATCCTGCTGTCCATGCAGGTCAACAGAGCCAAACCCTTTGCGGCTCTGGGTGCCAAGCCGGCAAGCGCAAACTTTTCGGCATATTCTTTGTTCGCATCTAACAGTTCTTCCAACATAAGGTCAATATAATTCTCCCCTTGGCCTGGAAAACCTATCCATGCCCTATTTCGCCAAGACGGTCTTCAAAACCTGGTATGAAAATTGATGCCTGAACGAACTCAACTCCAGTTTTAGCAGCTAAACCAAACTACGATAAAGATCCTTTGTTGGGGACAGACGCCGAGTGATTTTCACAGGGCATTGCATTATCCTGGAATTATCAAAGAGTTTTGAATTGGCTCGGAATGGAGTCCCCTCATTAGATGACAAGCCACACCTGGAAAGCACGCGATCACTCCCAGACACGCCTGCGCCAGAAATCAACAACTGCCAAGGTTTTGATACTCAATGTTGCTTTTCTCCTAGTTGTGGCGGGCTTTGGTTTCTATGCGAATTCGCTAGTCCTATTGGCCAGTGCCGTTCATCTGATTGCCGACACAGTGAGCCTGGCAATTGCATACGTTGCGATCCTCCTTGCGTCCAAACCGGTTTCGCTAAAATACTCCTTTGGCCTTGTCAGAGCAGAAGTAATTGGAGCCCTTGTTAACAGCACTATTCTGCTCGCCACTTCGATATGGATTGTTGTCGAAGCGGCAAAAGACTTGGTTCATCCTCATCCGGTGTCTTCGCTGCCGGTCATTCTCTTGGGAATACTCGGGCTGATTGTAAGCACTACGTCTCTAAGGACCCTGCACCTAAACTCTGGCAAGAGCCTCAACATGCGTGCGGGTGTTGTCCACATGGCCGGAGATGCAGCTGGATGGCTATTAACTATTGTTTCTGGCCTTGCCATTTGGATCTTCACCTTCAACCGCGCGGACGCCCTCGGTTCGATAGTTATATCGCTGCTAATAGTCATATCTTCTTGGCGAATCGTAACGAGCACGGTATCCGTATTGCTTGAGTCGACCCCGGGGGAAATTAGCCTTGACGAGATCCGCGAAGCAGTCGCATCCGATCCCAAGATTCTCGATGTTCATCATCTTCATCTCTGGAATCTAGCTTCAGACACAATCGCGCTGTCGACTCATATTCTCATGGAAGACGGGACAACGCTTCACCTGGCACAAATCAAAGTTCAGCAGATCAAGAATATGCTGAAATCCAGCTACGGAATCGACCACGTCACGATCGAGGTGGAATGTCACAGTTGCGGCGACATCGACCACGAGACGGGGAAATGATGCTCTCGATATTTCCTCTAGGAAAAGACAGCTGAGCCAAGGTATAATCTGACGGCTATCAGACCGATGGAGCCCACCGATAAGGCCAAGGCACCGGATAGCGAGGCAGTGCCGCTCGACACGGCCAGTTTGAATCCAACCACTAGCCAAAAAAGCGGAAGGATCATATCCACGCCAATCTTGCGACGCAGCAGAAGAGACAACTTCTCCTTTTCCATCTGCGCAATTCGTTCTGAGAGTTCCATATCGAACTTGCCCAGGCAACCTCCGCTTTCAATATCGCAGCCCGCCTGGGAACAGCCATGATCTCCAGTTGCAGCCGAGCATGATCCCCGAGACTCATATGTTTTCATGCCGCTCTTGTAGTAGACGTAACCAATGAAAGCGATAACGCCAACAAGCCCCAACGAACAAACAACCGGCGTCTCCCAGGATGCTGAGATAAAATCTGCTGAAGCCACCTCAATGAGCCCGAAACCCCAAACTGCCGCAGCGACGATGCCAAGCACCTTGCTTCTAGCAAATACAGCTGAGAACTTGATCGACCCAGGAGTCGTCAGTTTCGCGTGTGGGTGAAACTGCAGAAAATTATCCACATTGAGACTTTAACCTCTATAGGTCGCAAACGATTCAGCTGCCGCAAAAGATCAATTCACAATTGCCCTACATATCATGCGGGAAATTAGCGCCGAGCGTATTCGATCAGATCTGCTATCCTTCCGGAATTGAATTTGAATTCATCCTGGTTAGCGTACTTCTTCCAGATCTCATTCCCACCTGTCCGCCAATCGACGCTCGGTATCTCCAACAACACCGGGTCAACTTTTGTTTTGTATTCCTCGACAATACTGATTAACGAAGTAACAAGTGTGTCCGAAAGATAATGCGGCTTAAGTCCCAGGTCCATTAGCTTTGTATGCCGGGGATTGTAGTAATGCTCCTCCGCCTCAACCCTTGGATTCTCGATGTGCACAATGTCGGTTGACAAACCAATTCTAGTCCGCGCCGAAGAGACCAACCGGGCCAGATCATTGATGCTGAATTGCTCGGTGAACTGGTTGAACACTCTGCACTCACCTTCCTGCGGGGGGTTCTCCAGCGTAAGAGTAATGCACGCCATCGTATCGCGGATGTCTAGGTATCCCCTGGTCTGACCCCCTTTGCCATAGACGGTGAGGGGTTCTCCAACTGCAGATTGCACACAGAACCGGTTGAGTGCGGTGCCCCAAATGGAGTCAAAATCAAATCTGGTCGCAAGATCCGGGTGCAGCGCAGTTTCCTCGGTTTGCACACCGTAAACGACACCCTGGTTCAAGTCTGTAGCTCTAAGCCCCCAGGTACGGCTGGCAAAGTGTATGTTCTGAGAATCTGCAACTTTTGAAAGGTGGTAAAAACTCGCCGGCACTTTGGGAAAAGGAAGGGTGTCACTGCGTCCATTGTGTTCGATGGTAATGTAGCCCTCTTCAATATCAATGTTCGGGGACCCGTACTCGCCCATAGAGCCCAACTTGATCAGGTGGCATTCGGGCACGATGGAGTGAATTGAGAAAAGCAAATTGAGGTTGCCAACTATATTGTTTACCTGAGTTCTGACCGCATGGCTACGAGAGATCATCGAAAACGGAGCGCTGCGCTGCTCGGCAAAGTGAATTACCGCATCGGGTCTCACCTCTTCAATTAGAGCATCGAGTGCTTCAGCATCACAAAGATCCAAATTGCGCCAAACGATTGTATTGCCAGTCAGCTCTTTCCACCGTGACACGCGGGTCTCCATTGATGCAATCGGAATCAGGCTGTAGGTGCCGCCTTCGCGATCCCAGCTCCGCCGGGAAAGATTGTCGACCGCAACAACTCTGTGACCCAACTTTGAAAGATGCATCGCCATTGGCCAACCAATATAACCATCTGCCCCGAATACGATAACCCGCTTGGATCCATCCATGAAATGTTCCTTTCCGAAATCTGGTAACGAGTCGAGCCAATAGTTTCAAATGCTGAAGCTCTGATAGACCTATTCTATTTACGGGTGCATTTTTGCCATGGCAATTCACTAACATTCACACAGAGTTCACAGGTTAAATAAAGATTTCAAGCAGCGACGATGCTGAATCGCAATCATATTCAAACGCAGAGCGTTACCGCTATTGAGGTCAGCAAGCGCTCATGCAGGACTGCGCTAACTATCCTGCAACAGCTGTAATTAGCTCCTCAAAATACCTAAAAACCAGCGATTAGGAAATGTTAACTTGACAAAAATATTCGCATCGCAAAAGACGAGAAGCGAAGATTCTATGGGTTACCGCCTAGAAACTCTCCATTTGGACTCAATGGCGAGCAAACCGCCTAGTCAAATTCATGGGAAATTGAGCAACGTGAGCATACGCCGATCAACAAACAGTTTGTGCCATAGCGTGCTGGTTTATTTCGAGTCCACACTTTTGTATTGAACCTAGCTGAAAGCTCAAATAACAGCTACCAACCGCCCCTTGACCTCATTGCGTTCTAGACGCCCAAGTCCTTCGGCAATTTCATCAAAAGTGATTTTCGTCAATGTCGGGTTCAGATCACCTGATGCCATCAATTCGTAAACTCCAGCAATATCTTCTACCGTGCCCCCCACGCTACCGCACAGGTCAACGGCTTTCAGGATTAAGCTACGTGTGTCGATAGTGGACTGAAGTCTGCCCATACCAACCAAGACGACTCTGCCACCCACGGCGACGGCATTGATTGCGTCTGCAGTAGTGGTTCCAAACCCGGCATAATCCACGATAAGCTCTGGAGCTACGGCGGATAAATCAGAGACGTTTTCAAAGACTTCCTTGCAACCAATCTCTCTCGCGAGCTCACGGGCAGCGGGGCTAGTGTCCACTGCATAGACTTCACAGCCTTTTACAACCGCGGCACGAGCGGCCATTTGACCCAAACCGCCGATGCCAATAACGCCAACTTTCATACCGGGCTTTGCATCGCCGCGCACGAACATCGCGTGAAAAGAGGTCATTCCAGCGTCGGTTGCGGCTGCGCCTTGCTCGAAAGTGACATTGTCAGGCATGTGAACTAGACAGTCTGCCGGGACCAGACATTTTGTTGCGTAGCCACCGTCACGCTGATATCCAATCGCTTCGCCGGTACTTGGAGATATTGGGCATACTCCAACCCGGTCACCTACTTTAAAACCGTTGACCCCCTCGCCAACTTTGGTGATAACTCCAGCGCACTCGTGACCGAAAATCAGTGGATTGGCCGTAATGATGCTCATCCAACCAGTGTCCTTAAGCGCAGCGACATCGGAATGACATAATCCGGCGGCCTTGATGTCAATTACGACTTCACCAGGGACAACTACTGGATCCGGTTTTTCAACTAATTTAAGTGGCACGTGAGTATCTGTGAATTCCCAACCTTTCATGCTGTACATCCTTTCTGTACATAACCTTTTAAGTGTGAAGTTGCTTATAAAGGTTATATCAACTGGTTGAAGTGCTGTAATATGCAGCAGAGGGTTATTCTTTGAAGCTTAAGAAACCATCATCGACCGGAATTACTTGACCATTAATCGCTTCTGCGTCATTTGAAAACAAGAAGGCCACAACGCTAGCCACTTGTTCTGGTTGAATCAAGTTTCTTCGCATATGTTGATTTGCCAGCTTATTTAAGAACTCCTGATTATCCCCAAGAATTGGCGTTGCGATAAATCCCGGCGCAACACCTACCACGCGTATATTGTAGGTAGCCAGTTCTAATGCGGCGGCTTTTGTCATCGCAACAACCGCCGCTTTGGCAGCATGGTAGTTAATACTTCCGATGGACACAGAATAGGCGTATATGGAGGCAGTGTTAACGATGACACCATTCGTCCCTAACTGAACCATCTTTTTAGCTGCGTAGTAAATGCCGTAATAGACACCGTGTTGATTCACATTGACCACCCGGAGATACGTCTCTGGATCGTGTTCTAATAATGGCTTCACATCTCCAATACCGGCATTGTTGAAGATACCGTTCAAAGTTCCGTGTGTTTTAGCGGCGAATTCGACCATATTTTCCACTTCGGCAGCCTTGGAAACGTCAGCTTTAACAAAGGACGCTTTGCCCTTATTTTCACTAATCAGATCAGCCGTATTTTTTGCTGTTGATTCGTTGTAGTCGGCACATACAATAATTGCGCCTTGTGAGGCAAGGTTTAGTGCTGTGGCTTTCCCAATACCACTTCCGGCACCAGTTATGATAACTACTTTATCTTTCAAATCCATGATGAATAGTCTCCTTTCACATGTTTGGTTAAGTTTTGGGAGTTATTGTCCCACCATACCTCCGTCGACGGTGTACAGCGATCCTGTAACGAAAGAGGCTTCGTCGGATAGTAGGAAGTTCATCACCGCAGCGACTTCTTCTGGTTCACCATAACGACCCATCGGAGTAGCGGCTTCATTAGCAACTTTGTATTGCTCTGGATTACCGAAATTTTTCTCAATTTGGCGCATCATTCGCGTGTTTATGGTTCCCGGAAGGACAGCGTTTACACGAATACCGAAGGGCGCTAGCTCGTTTGCGGCAGTTCGAGTTAATCCGATAACTGCATGTTTAGACATGATGTATGGCGACATTCCAGGAGCACCCATTAATCCTGCAAGTGATGAAGTGTTGAGAATAGCTCCAGACCTTTGTTTCTTCATGACTGGAATGACAAAGTGCAGGCCAAGAAATATGCCTCTAACGTTGACGTTGTATACCATATCTAACGATTTTACGTTTTGCTCTTCGATCAACCCGTACGGTCCTTCTATACCGGCATTGTTGGCGAAATAGTCAATTGTTCCGAATTTCTCAACCGCCTTGTTCACGTAGTTCTGTACATCCTCTTCTTTGGATACGTCAGCTGGGACCATCAGGACGTCAGAATCGTTCAAATCCAGTTCGCCTATGGCGTTCTTTAGGGATTCTTCATTTAGGTCCACCAGGACAAGATTTAACTTTCTGTCCGCTAATCGCTTTACCAATGCTTTGCCGATGCCGCCTGCCGCACCTGTAACGACCGCTGTTTTGATATGGGAATCACTCATTCTGCAGTTCTCCTTTTATGTTCAGGATGTCGAATAAGGGGATCCTTCATGTGGGATATTGTCGTTTTTTTTCCGTTTGAAATACAAGCACAATCGAACAATATTTTTTCGCACAACATGTTGTCTACATTTTGACTCTACACGAAGCGACCGCTGCCGTAAACAAATCAGCTCCCCATCAGTCGACAGGGAGCCACAGCAGATACATTTCTGAAATCAAGATACTATTTCCACTGACAGGTCCATGCAGCTTTACATCCTGGCGAAGTATACATATTCGAAGTAGTGACTATTCCTGGCTTAAAGTTAATCTAGAGCAACCTTGTTAGTCCTTTGGGGTTGCCGCGCCTCAGGACAGGATCGCGTCAGCCCGGCTTGATACGACTTCAACATAAGGACCAAAGCTCTGAGTCAGGTAGGAAATCTGAGCCGGTGTGGGATTGACAACTCGCAACTGTAACTTCCCAGTCCGAATATCAGGTCCGTTGCCCACGAGACTGATACCCTCTGCCCGAATCGCTCCCATCGCTCCATTGACTTGCTTCTGTAGCTCTAGCTGTTGCAGCAGCGTGGTCGGAGTAAACATGAAGGTAACTTTTGATGCTGGGACTGAGGTCGCCTGGAGCAGCCTGCTTTCTTGACCACCATCTAGCACGGTCATATATACATCAAAATGAGAAGCAACATCGGTGGCAATTACTCCTCCATAAACGTCAGCCATATACTTTGAGGCATAGTAGTTGAGTTTCAGGCCATCGTTCCCAGGAGCCTGCCACCAGGAGGGCAGACTTGCATTGATTTGTTTGGCTAAAGGCCATTGTGGAGTAGTCGGTTTCGACATCTCGCCACCGTGACCAAGCGCAGACCTAGCCGGGCTCGACGATGGTGAGCCAAGACTTGACAATACGCCCCATAGCACACTCAAAATAACAACACCAGTGACACCGACAACAATTACTGCCCAGCGCCGAACTTCATGCCCAGTTATGATAGCCATATATTCTACTTCTCTGCAATGGGTGGAGTATTTTCTGATACACCGCCTCAAAAATAGCTAACAACAGGTAAGGGGAGGTACCCAAGAAACATGCTTGGGTACCTCCCCTGGTAAGAATAGCTAGTCATGACGGTTCGGCACACTTCTGTTATGTTGCATTAGATGCAATAATACGTCTTTTCAACTGCAGCCGCTGGTGGTACCGCATGAGGAGCATACGTAGCAAGATCCCGCCCGCTGCATTTGATTGCCGCATTGGTAGCAATACGGGGCATCTTTAGAAGTTGGCCCCTGTATCAGATTCATCTCCGAGGGCTGAGAAGCCAACTGCGCGGGAGGCTCCAGGTGTGCATAATCTGAAGCCTCATCATCGCCAGTGAACAGGGTCAGTTGAGTCCGCTCTTCAGTGGTCGCAATACCCAGATCCGTTCGCTCCTCGACCGTCAAGTAATCAACTGCCAATCTACGGAAGATGTAGTCGACTAACGAAGATGCGATACGGAGCTCAGGATCGTCGGTAATTCCAGCCGGCTCAAATCGCATGTTTGTGTACTTCTTGACGTACGTAGATAGAGGAACACCATGCTGGAGCCCAAGGCTAACAGAAATTGAAAATGCATCCATGATGCCAGCAAGAGTTGATCCCTGCTTGGAGACCTTCATGAAGACCTCACCTGGACGGCCGTCTTCGTATTGTCCAACGGTGACATAGCCTTCACAATCTGCAACGCGGAACGCAAAAGTGTATGACTTGCGCCGGCGCGGTAAACGCTCTCGAACCGGACGTTTGACGATCACCGTTTGAGACTGAAGGGCATTCTCAAGTTCCGCAATCTTCGATGTCAGGTCCGACTTAGGATCGGTAGCTCCCGCCGATTCCTTACCCTTGGTGGTCAATGGCTGAGCCACCTTACAGTTGTCCCTGTAAATCGCTACTGCCTTGACGCCTAGCCTCCATGCCTCAATGAACAGCTGCTCAATCTCTTCGACTGTTGCTTCTTCGGGCATGTTGACAGTCTTTGAGATCGCACCAGAGATAAACGGTTGCACAGCCGCCATCATCTTGACATGGCCACGGTAATGAATAGTGTTATCCCCCATTGAACAAGCGAACACTGGCAGGTGCCTTGTATCAAGATCCGGGGAACCGACTATTGTCTTGTGCCTATCGATGTACGAAATAATCGAGTCGATCTGCGAGTCGCTGTAACCCAGCCTCTTTAGGGCACGCGGAACAGTCTGGTTCACGATCGACATAGTCCCACCGCCCACAAGCTTCTTGGATTTCACGAGACCGAGATCCGGCTCAACGCCCGTAGTGTCGCAGTCCATCAACAGCCCAATAGTTCCCGTAGGAGCCAGCACAGACGCCTGCGAGTTACGCACCCCGTAGATCGACCCGTTTTCAATGGCCTCATCCCAGGAATGCTTGGCAGCACTAAACAGTTCGGAATCTACTTGAGTCTGGTCAACCGCGTCAGCAGCATCTCTGTGCATCTTTAGCACATTCAACATAGGCTCACGGTTATCGTAGAAACCCGCGAAAGGACCAAGACGGCTAGCCATTCTGGCTGAGGTAGCGTATGCGGTTCCAGTCAGCAATGCGGTCACCGAAGCAGCCACTGCCCTACCCTCGTCGGAGTCATAAGGAAGACCGAGCGCCATAAGC
>JAJYFX010000400.1 GCA_021785315.1 Actinomycetes bacterium
AGTCGCAAATCCCCCAGGCTTTCTATTGTTCGTTCTACCTCTGATCTCTCGGACATCAGTGCTCCATTCGATTTCGTCAATGAGGTTCAAACTCAATTACCTTTGTTTATGAGACATATCCGACTAATTCCCAATTTAGCCGAGATTTTGTTTTGTGGTCTGTCAGCGATAAACCCCGCTGAGTGTGTAGGAGGATATTTGTTCCCAGATCACGTCGATATGGTGCCACAGATAAGTCAGTCTCTGGGGAAAGTATCCCCATAAAGTTTTATCGTGCAATCGTGAGAAAATCAAGGGGAAATCCATTGTAATTTAATGAATTGTTCCACCATTATCACTGGGCGAGAGACGTACCGGGTGTGCATCGGAAATCCGAGAATACCAGGTTGGAACCTCTGTTTGCCGGGGTCCGGTGCTTGTTAAAAAAGGAGCACTACGCTGCCCTTTAGTCGACTCTGGAGTCCGTCGGGATAACACGAGGAACCCATGCTCTTGGCGGGATATCTGGTTGGATTGCCTGTCGCCCATCTCGCCGTGGCAGCAGAATTGCTTACGGCCGTTCCCTCGGCCAAAATAACGGCTGGGAGCGCTTGAGTCCTAACGAACCCTATTGAGCCTAAAGAGGGCGTACTGGTGGATAGGTTGAGCCCGCCTGCAGCCGCAATTGACCCCCAAGGAGTGGCGCTTATCGTCACCAAAAGGTAGTTTCCTGTAAATTGTTGGCGGAGGTGGACGGGAATCGAACCCGCCGAACGGGGTTCTCCCGTCCCGGCCGCTTTGAAGGCGGGGGAGCCCACCAGGTGCTCATACACCTCCGTTGGTGCTTCTAACCTAGCGAGAGTTTCGAGTTCTATGGTCAAATGAAATTTAAAAAGTTATCCTGTGGGCATGCTGGTTCATATATTCCACTACCCTTTTGGGTTATGAAGAAACTTCTACTTTTGGTTATCATTGTGGCTCTGGGTACTGTGGCCGCAAAGAAGATCAAAGCTACTGTCTAAACCTTTGCCGCACCTTTGCAGGATGGATGTGTTTGAAAAGGCGCCATCAGTTGGTTAGCCATACCCAAGTTTGGCCAACTCCGAGAATCTGCCGCTTGCGAGTGACGCGAATGCCGACGGTTGTCACGGTGTTCGTCTTTGAGAAGCTAGAAAGCCAGCAGCGTTTTTGACATATTTGCAGATCGGCAAAATCTTTTCAAAAGCTTGTGGCACTTCAGAATCGGCAAAATGGGTTGCGAAACATTGCAGGCAGTCAAGTCGTCGCTGAACGCGACCGACGTTGTTTTTTTAACGCCACGCCTGTCGCTGTGGCCAGGCTAGCAACAGCAACGGCAGCTAGCCCTGCTGCAACGGCCTGGGTCCTGGTTCCTTTGCGGTTTGCATCCTTGACGTGAACTGGCTTGGAAAAGGTCAGTATCTCCCAACCTTTTTCCTTCGCTCTCTTGGTCAGAACCCTATCCGGGTTGACTGCCGCCGGATGGCCTACGGCTTCGAGCATCGGGATATCGGTATAAGAATCCGAGTATGCATAGCTGTCTTGAAGTGAGAGATTCTTGGATTTGGCGATTTCCAGCATGGCATCGACCTTGTATGGTCCGTAGGCGTAAAACTCCATCTCGCCCGTATAGCGCCCTTCCGGATCGATGCGGGATTTGGAGCCGATCACGCCGTCAACGTTTAGAAAGTCGCCCAGCGGGGTAAGAATCTCGATGGGCGACGCAGAAACGAGATAAATCAGCCTGCCTTGGCTTTTATGAAATTGCATAAGGTCTAGAGCTTCTTTGTATATCAGCGGCTCAACAATTTCAGTCAAGGTTCGTGTGACTATTTGCGTGACCCGGTTTTGATCCCAACCCTTGGTCAATGCCAGCACAGTCTCTCTCAGCCGGGCGAGTTTTTGGTCATTTGCCCCTAAATGTCTGTAGATGAGCTGCGCATAGGCACTTCGGATGACGGTGCGACGCGAAATTAGGCCTTCTTTGTAAAACGGCGGACCAAATGCCAGCATTGACGCTTTGGCAATTACGGTCTTGTCGAGATCAAAGAAGGCTGCCTCCATGGTTTCATACTAAGCCAAGATTGTGAAGTTTCACTTAATTGTGCCCCAACTATTGCCTTTGGAGTTGTCTTTAGCGAAATCGAGACATTCCAGGGTTGATTGCAAAAGGGTTTTTGCATGTGCCTTGCTTAGCGGGAGGTTTAAGTTTCCGCATTTTGGGCTTTGGATGCAGGATGGACAGCCGTGGTGACATTCACACGAATCAATGAGCGCGATTGCTTGACGGATCAGCTGCGGAGCAATTTCGTGAGCGAGTTCAGCAATGCCTATGCCGCCAGGGTATCCGTCGTAAATTGTGATGGTTGCCACCGTTTGATCGACAAGGTCTTTTTGAAAAGGGTTTCGATAGTGCATTGTTGATACCCCGCCTATATCGGATCGATCGCAGATCGCGAAAATCGGCATCATAGAGATCATTGCGTGTTCGGCGGCATGGAGTGCGCCAGGCAGCTCTGGCAATGGTATCCCTTTAATGGCAGAGGGTTTGTACTCCAGCCACC
>JAJYFX010000401.1 GCA_021785315.1 Actinomycetes bacterium
TTCTAAGTCAGGGTATTCCTCGGCGACCTCATCGAAGATCTGGTGGAAAAGCCCGTCTGTCAACTTCATAATGTTGTCTTTGGTGAAGCAGGTGACCTTGGAGCGACCGTACCGGCGGGCATACTCGAAGGCATATCGAACCAGTCGTTCGGTTCCCGGTCGGGTAATCAGCTTCAGACATTGCGTGACATCCTCAGTTTGGCGGTGCTCGATCCCTGCGTAGAGGTCCTCTTCATTCTCGCGGATGATTACTACATCCATGCCCGAATGTTTGGTAGCCACATATGGCGCGTATGAGGGACAGGGCCGAACGTTGGCAAACAAACCGAACGCCTTGCGGATCGTGACGTTCAAGCTTTTGAAGCCACCACCCTGTGGAGTAGTGATTGGAGCCTTCAAAAATACCTTGGTCCGCCGCAAAGAGTCCCATGCGGCTGGCTCGATCCCAGCCGTAACCCCCTGGGCATACACAGTCTCACCTATCTGGATCGTCTCGATCTCCAGATTTGCTCCTCCGGCAGTAATGATTCGAAGTGTGGCGTCCATGATTTCTGGACCAATGCCGTCGCCATAGGCTACGGTGATTGGAACCGGGCGCGTCAGATTAGCGGAAATGTTAAACTCCTTGGTCGAGATCCCGGCGACGGAATCATAAGCGGTTGTCATAGCGAAGGGAGTGGCGCAAAGGCAGGAACGCCATCGAACTCTTCCAACTTGACCAAACCCGACCATCGCATCCGACCGGCCAATTGGTTCAAGAGTTCGCAAATAGCTTCGTCAGTTACGTGAACATCGTCTCGGCGGGCGATAAATCGTAACTGCATCCCAACGTGGTTGTTGCCTTGAGTCGTTGCTTTCGGGTCCACCCCGTCGAAGGCAGCTGCCAGGCGTAGACAGGTATTAGTTGCCGCCAAACGAGCTTGAGCCACTACTTGTTCACTGCCAAGCGGGTATTCCGCCCACATATCAACCCCAATCACTCGCCTCCGCAAACATTCTCGCCATACAGCTGGCTTCGCCAAGCCAATTGGGGTAACAGCCTCGTCAACTAAGTTCATCATACGCTCCTCAACTCACGAACTACAGATCAGTATACATGAACATAAGCAGGTTACCAAACGGAGCGAAGAGAGTTGTGGCGCGGCAAGAAGAAACTGCCTGAGGACGACCTCGTCCACTCGCGGGAAGGTTGGCCTGAAGCAGTCAACCCAGGTGCTGGACAGCCGGTTCGGTTGATGTAATGGCACCGCTCGTTAAATGATTACAGTTTTACTTTTTCGAGAGGTCGCTGGGTCGATAGAAGTTAAATGTAATAGCGGCGTTAGATATCTGCACTGTTCTAGTACAAGCGGACATTTGTCAAAACAATCAACCATCACAAACGCTTCTGACCTCGAAATAAGATCCAATATGCGTCTTCACTTCGTGAATCAAGTATCCTGAAAATATGGCTACCGATGAAGTGCTGAAGTGGACGTTCCTGACTAATCACGGGCACGTTCTGTTGTGCATTGGCCGTGATCGGAGAATTCGGGGTAGGGATATTGCTGTCCAGGTCGGCATCACAGAGCGTGCCACTCAAAGCATCGTCGCCGACCTAGTGGCAGCGGGATACATCACGAGGACTCGCGAGGGTCGCCGAAATTGTTATGAATTAAATGATAGGCTTCCGTTCCGACACCCGATCGAGCAGGCCCACCAAGTCGGAGAGCTGTTGCGGGTACTGGCTGGTCCAGATTCTCTGCCTTAACCTGCAGCGGCACATTGGCCATGAAAAAGAGATCTGAATTTGAATCAATCAATGCATTTAGATCTTCCTTGCAGCTATTAGTGGAAATAGCTCAGATCTCTATTTTTCGCCTGTCGCGTGAGCCCCTCTGTTAGCCCAATCTTAAATATCTAGCAAAGTTCAATACGGCTTTGCGAAGTCACGCCAAAGCAAAATACTCGTCAATATGAAAGGGAACCGGTCCCAAAAAAATTGCTCGGTAATCTCCTCTGATAGTTCACTTAGCTGACAATCTACTGCGTCAACGAGCTTGACAGAGGGGGGTCTGAGACCCTTGGGCACCGGGGACGTCGGGACGATCCCCTCTACCGGATAAGGCGTGCTCTTCTTGTCGCAGAAGAGAGACTCAGCGATGAGGCGCCATCGCCCGGCTCCGGTCCCTGCTGGAACTTGGGGATCCCAATGCCGAAGTAGCCATTGCCTACCGGATCAAAGAGCGTATGAGGGACTTCTACCGCGCCATTGATGGCGCAACCGCAAGAGAGCTGCTGGGAGAGCTAGTCTTTCATTGCACCCGAGATGCCATGCCCCCCGAGATCCGAAAGCTTGGAGCCACCATCAAGCGCTGGTTCGACAAGATCTGCAACTATCACCTATCAAGAGTCGCCAACGGTCCCACCGAGTCCATCAACAATCTGATAAAGAGGATCAAGCGCATCGGCTTTGGGTTCAGAAACTTCGAGAACTACCGAATACGCGTGTTGCTCTATGCTGGCAAACCCAACTGGAGGGTGCTCAACTCCATCGTGGTTGACTGAGATGGAACACCC
>JAJYFX010000402.1 GCA_021785315.1 Actinomycetes bacterium
AATAAAGTTATACCACCGATAATTACCACCTTGTAGTTCGCAACTGATATTGGGCGCGCATATCAACTTTTCGCCAACCCATTTTCGATATGATTGGCCCATGAAAAGTACCTGTCAAATAAAATCCCCAGACCCGACGGAAAAAGATGGATCCAACACATTGCCAAGCTCTAGTCCCAAAGAATCTCCGTTCCAGCATCCGGCCGCAGCTTCATGACCCGGCCGGTCTGGCTGGATCAGGCCCTTGCATCAGATCCCGCGCTCACGCGGCTCATTTCGGCTGTGACTACGACGGCTTCGATGGGTGTGGCATTTTTGGCCGAATGGCAGTTCGTCAATCTCTTCGATCCGCTAGGAATATCGCGCCAACAAAGCGCCAAGTACGATGCCGGAGCGCTTGCCCTGCACCATGAAGTGATAATCGTCGCAATGCTCGTCGGCGGGTTGTTGGCTCTAATGCTTGGCATTACCTTCGACGAGCCTGACCTCAAGGGAACTGCGATCGCTACGGTTCTGCCGACCATCCCGCTGTTGACTGCGACGCTTATAGCACTGCTCCTCGGCTCGAACACCTGGATAGTCCTTTCGATCAATCCTGTGCTGCTTGGTATCGGCACCCTTTTCCGCCGGTATGGACCCCGGGGAAACAACGTAGGCACCATGATGTATCTTGGAGGATTTCTGGGATACTTCATGAGTAGGCAGTTCGGTCTAAAAGCCTTTGGGTGGTTGGCTGCCGAGGTGCTTGTGGCCGTACTGGTAATCTTTATCGTCAGGATTCCGCTAGTTATGTTCCAGGCGTGGTCAAACCTCGAACGATCCATGCACTCCTATACGATCCGTGCGCGCCTATTGACACAGCTCGCCGTCAAGGTTCTCGAAGGCGGCGGGGAGAAATCATCTGACGACCTCCGTGTGGCCCTCATTCGGCTGAATGAGATGGCATTGATCATCGAAGCATACATGTCCAGATTCGGCAGCGCTCCAGCGATAGACGAGGCGCGCCAAACGCTGTTCGACCTGGAGCTGTCCCTTTCAAACGTAGCCCGATTCTCGGATTCGCTGTCCAGGCTAAAACTCTCCTCGCTGATCTCCAGAGACATCGTCGACTACATCAAAGGGGTTCCAGATTCAGACGCCGAGCAACTCGCCGTCGAATTGAACCACTCGTTGGCAAGATGGCAGACCTTCCATCCATCTTCGGACAGCGTCACCCCAATCCTGCTGAGACGCCTTTCCGCATCGATAATAAATCTCAATTCGGCCGCGATAAGGTGGCGAAAGGCTCGAGAGATACTGCACGCCTACAAGAGCGAGCTCTCTGCCACCGCCAAACATACATCCAGCCTGCGTACGGGTCACCTCCCTGGATCCGCTGTTGTCAGCGCGAGCGCATCTAACGAACCTTGGGACCATGCGACCGGGTCGCACATTGGACTTACACCCGAAGTGCGCGCGGCGATCCAGATTACAATCGCTACTGCCGCAGCAACCTGGATAGGCTACTTTGTCGATCCGCAACGCTATTACTGGGCGTCCCTGTCTGCCTTACTCTGCTTCATTGGCGTAAACAATGCCGGCGAACAGGTGAGAAAAGGATTTTACCGATTCCTTGGAACTGTGCTCGGGGTCGCCTTAGGATCGGCATTGACCAAAGCATTCGGATTGAATTCAACTCTGGATGCCATCACGGTATTAGCCGCGATGTTTCTTGGGGTCTACCTCTCGAAGGTCAACTACTCTTTCCTTGCTATGGGTGTGACTGTTGCAATATCAATGGTATTTCTGCAACTTTCCGAGCTGTCCAACTCCCTGCTGCTAGAACGAATTCTTGAAACCACCGTTGGGGCGCTTCTGGCTTCTTTGACCGCCCTTTTCATTCTCCCGCTCGGTCCAAGACGCGTGATCGCCACGGCCAGGGCGAGGTTCCTTGATCACCTTCAGCAGCTCCTCACAACTGCTGTTGGGTATCTTCAGAGTCCGGAACTCGAAGATGAAATGGTTGGATTGTCACGAGAAGTCGACTCAGACTTCCATGCGCTCGTCGCGACGGTGAGCCCTTTGCAGTGGTCTCTTTTAGGAGGACTCAATAGAGAAGTGAACGAGCTGATTAGCCGAACCTCTGCCGTAAGAAATTACTCAAGGTCTCTGGTCGCCGACATGATGGAACCATCTTCCGTCTCTCCAGACTGCGTGACTTCACTTGTTTCTGTGGTTCAAAGGATGAATTTCTCCTTGAACAGCCTTTCTAGGCGCAATATCGAGCGCAGCTCGCCGTACGTAAGAGTTTCGTCGTTCATCGAGTCCGCTAAAACCGAGCTGGGATTGGAAGCAACACCTTTTGCGATGCAGAAAATCGACTTGCTGATGCGTGATCTCATGCTGCTTGACGGTTCACTCGCCGCACTTGCCAAAGCTCTCAAGGTACCGGTTACGAGCCTTGACACCGCCACAGTTGAAGGCTCGCTGATCTCTTGAGTCCCATGCAGCGGATCCAAACAACAATCGGCAATGTTGTGCGTGAGTTTCCAAAAAACCTCGGAGGCTCTAA
>JAJYFX010000034.1 GCA_021785315.1 Actinomycetes bacterium
TCGCATACAGTCTGCGCCTCTTCCATTGAGTGGGTTGTGAGAAGTATGCTGCCTCCAGCTTGGCGGACATGCTCAATTCTTCCCCATAGCTGTCGGCGTGATTGTGGATCCAGTCCCGATGTCGGCTCGTCTAGAAGTAGCAGGATTGGGTTGTGGATCACCGCGATCAAAAGGGCAAGACGCTGCTGCTGTCCTCCTGATAGCTGTTTGAAGGGCTTCCCCGCTTCACTTGAAAGACCGATATCTTCCAATCTTTCATCGATTTCGCGCCGAGTCAGCCTTATTCCGTAAAGGCCGGAATAAAGACTGACGATCTGTCTGATGGTGAGCTCGGACTGGAAGCTAGTTGCTTGCAACTGTACGCCCATTATTGCCTTGGCGCGCTGGGGATTATCGGTGACATCGATTCCGTCGATCAATACTTGACCTGAGCGGGGCTTGATAAGCGCTTCAATGGAACTCATAATGCTAGTTTTCCCTGCTCCGTTTGGCCCAAGCAGCCCGAATATTTCTCCGCGTTCAATCTCCAAGCTGACGTTGTCGACCGCTATCTTTGTCCCATATGCGACCGAAAGGCCTTTAACCTCCAAAATTAAAGGTTTGCCCGGTCGTTGCGGTTCTGTCATTTAGGTTCTCCATTCGAACGGGTCCAGGCTAAGGCGTTTGCAATCAGTCGATTTGCTATCTTGTCGAGCATCGAAATCAATTCCTCAACTTCCCCCGGTTCAGCAGACGCGACAGCATCGGCGATCACCTTGTCGATTGGTTCATAGGCAAGCTGAGCTCCCTGCCGCGCAACATCGGTGTTGCCGCGAACAAGCGTGCGGCGTCGGTCGGCAGGGTCCGTTTCAGTTTGGAATACTCCCAGCGTACGCAAACGGGCCACGGAAATCGAGACCTGGCTCTGCAACAGTCCTGTTCGTCCGCAGATGTCGCCAATCGTGGTTGCTGGGTGTTCGTATACGTCGAATAGCACGAGCTTGACGGCGGTGGGCAGTTTCTTCAGTCCATCCGCAGGCATTGAATTCTCACCGAGATTGGCGAGTTTGCGTCCTAAAAGGAACAGTTCGAGAGAATTCATAATGAAAATGATACATCACTATTGATATGAAATATTCAAATTCATGACATGGTCTTATGCTTCGCCAAGGTCGTTCCTCTTCCCGATTCCGTCAGTGCATTTTGTTGTACCCGATTGCCAGTAGGTGTTTGGGTATTTTGCTGCGATCTTTGCTAATTCTTGCCGTGGTACATGGCTTGCTTTTAATGCGGTAAAGCGGTTTATCCCAGCACGTTTTATTTGACCCGCAGACTGGTTTGCACCGTAGTGTGTCTCAGTCACTGTCGTTGCTGCTTCCTCCTTTGGCCTCGCTTACGGGGCTGCTGCCAGCATTCGCACTGGTCGAAGGAGGCGAGCTTGAATTCGAACTAGAAATGCCGCGCCCATTCACCTAATCCGGCAAACCGAAATGCGCGAGGAAACTTTGATCTGTTTGTTGGTGCAATGGGAAGGATCGTCTAGATCGCAGCGTCTCATTAGGAATTTATTGGGCAGACGCCGACCTTTGCAGTAGGTGAGTGCTTCTCTTAAAAGGCCGCCAGCTCATCCAACCGCGGCCGAGCCCGTAGAATAGTGCTCCCAGCGAGCCGACAAAGAATCCAACCGGCCAGTCTGAGAGGTACGAGAGCGCAAGGGCAATCCATACGGTCAAGAGCGCAAAGGCAACCGCGAGCAGGATAGCGACAAGGGGCCTATTTGTAAATGAGCGTGCTGCCGCAGGTGGACCTACCATCAGAGAAAATACTAACAACGCCCCGACTACGGGTAGCGACATCACTGTAGCGAGTGCAAGTACCAGCAAGAAAAGGATTTCCATATGGCTGCTACGGATACCAGACACTTCAACCAAATCTGGTGAGAGGGAATCCAACATTAGGGGTCGATATAGAATTGCGGTCGTCATGATGGCAACGGCACCCAGAAATGCGACCAGAAGAATTTGGCTGGTGCTCGTGCCAAGGACCTCGCCGAAGAGAAAAGAATAAATTGCCGGCGCATATTCGTTGGTAAAACTGAAGAAAAGAGCACCGAGGCCAAGCAGGAAGACAAGCGAGAGAGCGGTTGCGACACCCTGTTTGCCTCGACGTCCGAGTCGGTTGATCCCAAGAACTCCCAGCGCGGCGAACACTACCAAGCCAATGAACGAATTTATCCCCAGCAGACTTGCGGCTGCCGCGCCGGGGAAGCTTCCTAAAGGCAGGGCGTGTGCCTCGAACGCGTTCCCCCGCAATACGACGAAGAATCCGACTACCCCAGCCACGACCGCTACGATCGAGGCGATTATCCATGCATTTAACATGAAACCGGAGAACATAGCTAGGACCTGCCAGACCGTATGGGTGTCGCGATCTTTGCTGATGCGATACCGCGGCCGCGCCCCGATATGAGGCTGGCTATCACGTAGGCAAGGAACACTAGCATCACGATAAGAAAGCTCACCGGCAAGTTGTGTCCCGGGATCCAGTCGGCGCTGTCATATGCCAGAAGAATTCCCAGCCAGGCTGCGCCCAAACCGATCAGTGCTGCCAACCATATTGCAAGATTGGGGCGTTTTGCCAGCCGGAGTGCTGTTGCTGCAGGGCCGATCAACAGGGCGGTCGACAAAATCGCGCCAACGCTGATAGCGGAGAGGGCGACTGCGGAACCGAGAACGAGCATTTGGACCAGGCCAACAAGACGTACGCGTATGCCCTGTACCGCCGCAATTTCGGGGTTGATGGAACTGAGCAGCAGCGGTCTGTACAACGCGATCAAAATAATCAAGGTGGCGGAACCGATAATGACCACTAAGAATTCAGTCCGTGACGGAATTGCAAACATGGAACCGAAAAGCACTGCAATCGTCGTACCGGATGTGCTTGTAGTGGTGACATCTAAGTAAAGGAAAAGCGCAGCCAGACCAAGTCCCGCACCGAAGACTACCCCCGTGGCGAGATCCCTGCCGCGCGCTCTTTCAACTCCAACTAATTCCATTCCTCCAGCTCCAAGTATTGCCATTCCTAGGAACCCGAGTAGGGGATTGACCCCTAATAAATATGACGCAGATCCGCCTGCGCTGCTTACATCGGCCAGCGAGTGACCAGCAAACGCCTGACCCCGGATGACAGTGAAGATGCCAACGACCGCAGAAACAATGGCCGCAACTCCGCTAACGAAAAGCGCCGTAAGCACAGGTTGGCTCGAGAAGAATCCAGGCTCGAAAATGAAAGTGAGGAGCGTTTTCATGGTGAGTTGCTCGTTTCAGACGTGGCACAGTCACGTCCGGGCTCAAAATATTCGTCGCCTGGCCCGGTGGTGATCAAGATCCGCCCGTGAACCCTAATAACGTCGACATGGTAGCCATACAGATTGCTCAATACTGCACCGTCGATAACTTCGCTTACCGGACCACTCGCTGCATGGCCGTTGGCCAGATAAACTAACCTGTCCATCGCACCCATCAGCGGATTGATGTCGTGAGCTGAGAGCAGAATCGCGATCTGCTGCTCATGTGCCAGCTGGTTCAGCAGAGTGACAACTTCTGCCACGCTTCTTATGTCCAGATTGGCCAGCGGCTCGTCGAGAAGCAGCAGTCTGGGGCGGCGAATCAAGGCATGCGCAATTAGGATTCGCTGTTGCTGACCTCCAGAAAGTTCTCCAATGCGCTGGTCGGCAAAGGCCTCGGCATTGACCGCGCGGAGCATCTCGTCCACTTGCCGACGACGCTCTTTGGAAGGAAGTCGAATCCCAAGCCGCTGGCCATCCAATCCCAATTCCACCAGGTCTCTGGCTCTTACGGGTATATCAGGATCAAGCTGGATTTTTTGAGGAACATACCCGATCGATCGCCGACGGGCGAATTCGGCGCTGCCCTCGAAAAGAATCGACCCTTCCGCTAGCCGGTGGAATCCAAGTATTGCGCGCAGCAGTGTCGTCTTCCCTGAGCCGTTTGGACCAATGAGGCCGCTGAATTCTCCGGAGTGCAATTCGAAATTGACGTCATCGAGAATCTCTTTATTTCCCAGGACAACACTCATATTGCTAACGGTGAGCACCGGTTCGGAATTTCGAATGCTGGCGCTCATAGTTTTGTGGTGGAAAGGTTGTCGGCTACAGCTTTCTCCAGCGCTGCAGTTTCTGCCATCATCCAAGTTTGGTAATTGTAATTAGTTGGCATCGTCTCATATGCACCTACTATCGGTATTCCATTCTTTTTTGCCAGATTCTGGAACGATTGGGTCAAGGTATCTGTGACTTGCTGATTTTCTACGAATACCTTGACTTGGTGTTTGCTGAATAAGTTATCCTGCAACGTCACGTCCTGTGGCGAAGGGTCGAATCCTCCCATTACCGCTGCCTGGAGGCTAAAGGGCGTTTTGATATCGCATCCGGCGGCTTGGAGAAGATAATCCGCCACCGGCTCACTGACGGCAACTGCAGTGTTGGGGTAGTTAGCCTTGAATTTGGCGATTTGGGCATACCAAGGCTGCAGGGATGCCCTGAATACAGCCAGGTTTGCATTGAAATAGGCGGCATTTGCCGGTTGGAGGGCGGAAAGATCTGCCGCCACGGCCGTGGCGACTGAAGGCATAGTGCTTGGGTCGTACCATAGATGAGGGTTTTTGGTGTCATTAGGCAGTTTGAGGAGGGTTTGCACGTTAACGACCTTGCGCCCTGGGTCGGGTGAGGCAGAAATCATTTTGGAAGCCCAGCCATCGTAGCCGGCACCGTTAAGGACAATGAGGCTCGCGCGCGATATCTCGTAAGCAACAGTTGAACTGGCCTCGAAGGAGTGGGGGTCAGTGTTTGGATTATTCTCGATCGAATCCACGTGAACGTAGCTGCCACCGATTTGGGAAATGACATTGGCGTAGACGCTCTCGGCGCCGACAGCATTGATTAGTCCTGAAACTGGAGAAGAAGGCGAAGAGGAAGCCGCAGTGCCGCAACTGGCTGCAATGACGGCTAAGCCAGCCAGCGCGGGGCCAACCGCCCTCCGTTTCGAGTCTGCCGTTCGCTTTGAGTGAGCCACTGAGTTCTCCCAGACAGTGTATTTCAAAATATATTTTATACTAAGACTAAGTCTCATTATATACAGTACACTAAGTTGTTGGGTGCGGGAAACGCCAAATGAGCCATTTGGCGAACTCTCCGCAGGTAACTCGGGTGCTTGGGCTATGCAGAATCCGGTTTAGCGGGTTCTACGATGGTTCTACCGAATTATTGAGATACATGAGAATCAGATATGAAGGTTTGACAAGCAAGCGCCGTTGGGCAGGCAGAGGTAAACGATGATCTACGATAGTGCCGAGAGTCTTCACGACTTGGTATTGGCACGGCTTCGCTTTATAGGTCAACGCTACACCAGTGGAAAGCGCGAAATCGTCGGGCTCCTAGTAGACGCAGGCCATCCGGTGAGCATAGGCGATATTGCTGGCCGTCTTCCAAAGATGCCGCGGAGTTCCGCCTATCGTCACTTGGTCGATTTGCAGCAGGCCGGAGTAGTTAGACGGGTTGTTGCGAGTGACGAATTTGCCCGATTCGAGTTGGCAGAGGAATTGACGGAGCACCACCACCACCTTCTTTGTCTCCAGTGCGGCAGGGTAATTGATGTCATGCCGGGGACAAGCTTCGAAACTAGACTCAACAAAACTGTGGATCAGCTTGCCCAGGCTGAAGGCTTCCTTCCTCAAAGTCACCGGCTCGATGTTTTTGGAATCTGCGCCAACTGCAATCGGGATCTGCCCTTTTCCTGATGCTCGAAGCCATGCGCCGGGCCCAACTCAAATCGGACTTCGCCAGCCTGGCCAACGTTCGCTGTTGCCGGTCACGATATGGTGCCGAGTGATGCGGATGATTTCCTTAACACAACAATCCAGGTTGAGATAATGTTAATTGACCCGTAGCTTCGAATCCTTCGACACCGACAGGGCGTAAAGCTTTTGGAGGTAATGAATTTGGAAAAAGTAACACAAAAATGGGTTGGACAGTCTGTCTGCAGAGATGAGGACAGCGCTCTAGTTCGCGGCGAAGGGAAGTTCCTCGATGATATAAACATCGAAGGCCAGCTTCATATGCGGGTAGTGAGGTCACCTTTTTCAAGGGCAGTCATCAAGTCCGTTGATACTTCTCGCGCAGCTCAGATGAACGGAGTCGCGGCGGTGTATAGCGGGAAGGATTTAGCGCCGATGATCACCTTGTTGCCTCCCGCTGCTGCTCCAGGCGTTACCGTCGGCAATGTTGCGATGTCAATAATTGCAGAGCGGAATGTCAACTATGTGGGGGAGCCGGTTGCAGTCGTGCTAGCAGCGTCGCGAGAATTGGCAGAAGATGCCGCTGACGGAGTCGAAATAGAATACGAATCGCTGCCATGCGTGACCGATCCGCGCTCCTCCCTGAGTGGCAGCGTGACATTACATGAAGGTATTTCCAACAATGTCCTGTTAAGTTGGGAAAAGAAGAGCGATGATTTTGATGAGGCAATGTCTCGGGCCTCCAGGATTGTCGAAGGGACCTTTGAACTTCCCAGACTCGTTGCGGCACCTATGGAGCCTCGAGGCTGTCTAGTTTCGTATGACACACACGCCGATAAGATCATGCTCTGGGCCTCAAGCCAAGATCCGCACCGGCCTAGGTCTCAGCTTGCCCAGGCGTTTGGTTTGCCGATTGATCAAGTGAGGGTTGTGGTCCCCGAAGTCGGGGGTGCGTTCGGATCAAAAGGCGGGGCCCCGCAGGAGTACATGCTTGCTTGTGCATCCTCGAAAAAGCTCGGGCGCCCAGTCAAATGGGTTGAAGATCGCTCCGAGAATTTCGTTTCTTCATACCAGGGACGGGGAATCAGCGCGCGAGTTCGTCTTGGATTGGATGACGCCGGCGTATTCGTCGCCCTTGAAGCGGATCTGCTTGCTGATCTTGGCGCCTACCTGTTTCAGCCAACGCCAATTGCTCCGTACACTGCAGCAACAATGATGACTGGCGCGTACGGCATTCCCTGCGTCAAAGTTTCGTTAACCGGCGTAGCTACGAACAAGGTTCCCACTGGACCATATCGCGGCGCAGGCAGACCCGAGGCATGCTTCTTTGTCGAGCGGATCGTGGATATGGCTGCCAATGCGATCGGTCTTGATCCTTTGGAAATCAGGCTGCGAAATTTGATCCCGCCAGACTCCTTTCCATATGTCACTCCGCTGGGTTTGATATACGATTCTGGAAATTATGAGCCGGTACTCAGGCGAGCCGCCGAGTTGCTTGGCATTACTGAAAATTCCGCCAGCTACGAAAATCGTGATGGTTGGCTGTCAGCGGTAGGCATTGCTATGTCAGTTGAGCCCGCCGGAGCAGGGTTTTGGGAGAGCGGCAGCATCACCGTTCTGGGCGGAGGAACTGTGATTGCTAAAAGCGGATCCTCGTCCCATGGGCAAGGTCATAAAACCGCATTTGCCCAGATAGTTGCGGATGCACTCGGGGTGGATATCAAATCGGTGTCAGTCATGCAGGGAGATTCAGACTTTGGCGCCGGAATAGGAACATTTGGCTCAAGGTCAATACTGCTTGGAGGCGAGGCATTGATCGCCGCATCCACGGAAGTCAGGGCCATTGCCTCTGATTGGGCGTCTTCGTTCTTCGAGGCGGCCAAGGAGGATCTGACATGGGATGCCGACGGAGTACATGTTCAGGGCAGTCCCGAGTCGCATCTCACGCTTTTTGAGATTGCACGGAAGATGGAAGAGTCAGACAAGCATTCCAAACTCGCAGCAGAAGCCCATTCCAACATTCCTGGTGCGGTTTTTCCTTTTGGGGCGTATGGAGCAGAAGTGGAAATCGACATTCATACCGGATATGTCAGGCTGAAGAGGATCATTGCAGTCGATGACACTGGTACGATTATCAATCCCCTCCTTGCCGAAGGCCAAGTGGTTGGTGCAACTCTTCAAGGGGTCGCTTCGGCATTATGGGAGGAGATGATCTACGACGCAGATGGCATGCCCCTCACCGGCAGCTTCTTGGACTATTTAATACCCGGTTCGAAAGAGTCAGAATTCAGCTTGGCAAGTGAATTCAGATGCACTCCCACTCCTTATACCTCCCTTGGGGCGAAAGGTATTGGCGAAAGTGGAACCGTGGGAGCACTGCCTGCCGTAGCAAATGCTGTCAACGCCGCCCTTACCAAGCTTGGGTTTGCAGGCCATCTCGATCCTCCTTATTCTCCGGAGAAAATGTGGAAAGCATTAGAGCGCCTAGAAAAGATCTAGATTGAACGGTGCTTGAGCAGTTCTCCGAAGGTATTGTCGATGCAAATCATGCAGCCCGTAGAGCTCGGGCAGCGGAATTGTGAATCGAAAATGGCTATTCCTGGATTTCGCTGTCCAGTCAAGGACATCGAGCCGTGGCCATTTGTCAATTGGTATTTGACTCGGACTCAATTAGAGAAATGACATGCTTTGCCGATGGGTTGACCAGTGCGACGGCCCCCACGGTGACGGTTGGAACGGTTTCATTTCCGTCGGCTATTGACCGTACTTTGGCACTTGCTCCAGGGTTTTCCCAAATGTTGATGCTTTCATAGCTAACGCCGGCTTGGTCCAGCTGATCCCGCAGCATGACGCAGTACAGGCAGCCCGGACGCCAATAGACAGTAACTGAAGGCGGAGAGTTTTCCATGACTATACAAACCAGGGGAAAATGAAATTGATTCCATTGGATTTCTCCCCTGAAAATCCTTAACGTTTTATCTGTGCCAGGTGCCTTTTAATGGTCTTTTTGATTTACGTGAAGCAACTTGGAATCTGTACTAAAATTCTGGCGCAGATGCCATGTTGGCATCGTAGCCCTGCTTTGGGCGGTTATTGCCAAAGTCGGCATAATTTTCAAGGGGATGTGTACTTTTATGAAATCAGAGAGCGACATTGATTCGCAGAGTTCTCTGTCTACGGCGTCGGCCTCGCCTCCGGCCGCCGTGCATAGTGGCTCAGGAACGGACCCGACTCCGGTCGCGCTTGCGATATTCGCATTCGCGCTTGCGGCGTACGGGGTCCGATTTATCAGCGTTAATGATGCGACGCTTGCTGCAGGTCCTACTACGGAGGCGCTCAACTATGCGGTCCTTGCTGCAGCTATAGCGCAGGCCGTGAGCGGGTTCATTGCAATACTCCGTGGTTTCACATATCCAGGATATGTAACGGGAACGCTTGGACTTTGGCTGTTCGGTTTCTATATGCTGATCACTTCGGGGGCGGCGAGCAAAGAGTTCACTCCCGATGCTTTGGCCTGGTATGTGCTATTGGCGGTCGTACCTGTTGTTCTCTTGGCGATTCCCGCGTTCATGCATCGCAATATACCATTCATGATCGCATTTGTAGCGATTACGGTACTTTTGGTCCTACTGGGGCTTGGTTACCATGATTTGTACAACGCCGTTGTTGAGGCTGCAAAGGTAAAGGCGGCTCCAAACTTGTCCACTTCAGTCAATTTGATCAAGACTTCGGCTTATTTCGGCTTTATAGCTGCGATTGCGCTGTGGTGGGCGTTCACTGTAATGCTAGTCAAGGCGACCGTGCAGCCGAAGGGAAGCGCCAGCTAGCACTTAGAATTTGACTTTGGGCACCGGTCCATGCTGCTGCATCGGGCTGTGATCTGAGTCAGCTCGCAAAACTGAGTTCAAACGGAGCAGGCCTCTTCCGTCAGGGAGGGGCCTGCTGTGATAACTGCAAAGCCTTTGCGTGGTTTTATTTCACATCATTAGTCCTGCAGCCAGCGCCTTGGGATCTGGATGGGGCTGTTCGAAGCTAGTGGCGCGGGTCTGTTCTGAGCCCGCATTGCGCAAATCCGGACGAGCTTGGTCACACCCTGCAGGGCTCGTTCATGAAGTGTCTGCTCTGAATTTAGCACGTGCAGCTCTCAGTCGCTCGAACCGGTGGCAGCTGGGCAAAGCTCGGCTGCCACCTGAGAGTAAAGGGG
>JAJYFX010000035.1 GCA_021785315.1 Actinomycetes bacterium
TTACGGTAACCCCAAAGAACGTGATGCAAATACCGCAGATCATAAAGGATTGCCACTCTATGGGATTCGGCATGTTCTCATTTCAGCCCGCTGCATTTGTAGGTAATGCGCGCCGTTGGAAGGAAGACTATTCCGTACTGGATCCCGATGTGATCTGGTCAAAGATCGAGGAGGGAGTAGGTGTCAAGCTGCCCTACAAGATTTTTCAAATAGGAGACTTTCGCTGCAATCGAACGGCTTTTGGATTTTATGCAGGTGACAAATGGTATCCGGTGCTTGACGAAGACAGCAATAGTGACCTCTCTGCCCGGGATGAGTTTCTCAGGTATCTAGGCGGGGTTCACTGGAGCGCTCCGTTACCACTGCTTTTGGCTCGTCTGGCGCGCGCTGCCTTTGCCCAACCGCACCTCATTTGGGTAACGCTTGGATGGCTTAACAGAACTGTGCACAGAATTGGCGGTTGGCCTAAGGCAATCAGGGCATTGGCATCTAAACAGGTAATCCCCGTCACCTTTGTGATGCACCGTTTTATGGATGCCGAGGATGTACGGCCAGCCTGGGACATGCTCAAAAAAGGCGTAATGAGCGACGACATCGTGATCCGCGAGACCCAGGAGCGACTCCAGTCGTGCTTCTATGGTATGGCCCACCCAGAGAGTGACGAAGTCGTTCCAGCTTGCGTTCAGCATTCGGTGTTGGATCCCGTTGAAAATACTGCACTTGCCCAACTCCTGCCATTACCCCATGTGAGGAAAGTTTCAGAGGAATCTCCACCCCTGTCCAGTGCTGTCGGGGAGCCATAATGATCGGCATCATTTCCGGCTCGGGCATAAACAGTTGGCCAGCATTGGAAGACAGGGAACTTAGGACCTTTCGTACAAAATATGGTGAGGTGGAGATATCCATGGGACGCTTTGCTGGTGAAGACGTGGCGCATCTGACCCGGCATGGACATGGGCATGTCCGATTGTCCAATCATGTAAATCATCGCGCCAACATTGCCGCTCTTGATGAAGCCGGGGTGGATGCGATTATCTCGCTTAGCGTCTGCGGGGCTGTCGGGGCTAATCTTCCACTTGGATCAGTGGTAGTGTTCGACGACTTTTACTTTCCTTCAAACAGGCTTCCAGATGGAACCATCTGCACCTGGTATGAGACGCCAGGAGATCCACAACGTGGGCACTGGATTTTTGAGCAGCCGTTCAGTGCGGAGTTGCGTGAACTGCTGATAGCTGCCGGAAACGATCTCGGCCTTGAGCTTGTTGGCAAAGGCTGCTATGGCCATGTGGACGGACCCCGGTTCAATTCACGAGTCGAGATAGCCGCTCTTCACGCCTGTGGGGTGAGCGCCATCAGCCAAACAGCTGGACCGGAGATCGTCCTCGCCGGAGAACTTCATCTGCCGTTTGCCCTGATTGGCTTTATCACCGACTATGCAAACGGCGTGGTTCATGAACCCCAACCGGCATCTGAAATCGCTGAGGCGATAGCACGAAGCAGTAAAGTGCTCGCCTCTCTTGTCGGGCAAACCTTGCTCAAGTTGAAAAGTCAGGTCATTCGTTCCAGTGGATTTGTCTACAGGTTTGAGTCATGAAAACCTCTCCAGCAATAGTGATAATGGCCAAGGCACCAAGGCCCGGATCAGTAAAGACTAGGCTCGCGTCGATGCTCGGCGCCGTTCGCTGCAGCGAGCTACAAGAACAGCTGATCCGTCAGGCTGTCTCGCTCGCCACCTTGGTCGCACCTACCTATGTCTCCTTCGACCCCATCGATGCAGACGGCGAGATGAGACAGCTGGTGGCAGATGAAGTGGCTATGTTTGTTCAACACGGGATGAACATCGGTGAGCGCATGGCCAATGCCGTTGAAGAGGTCTTCGCGCTTAACAACGGTCCGGTATTGGTAATCGGAACCGATGTTCCTACCTTGAAAGAGCACCACCTCAGGGCCGCGTTCGCTGCGCTCGATTTTGGCCATGATGTTGTCTTTGGCCCGGCATACGACGGCGGTTACTACCTGGCCGGGTTATCCAAGCCGATCCGAGGGCTTTTCGATATCGATCCGACTCTATGGAGTGGACCAGGAGCACTTGAGGCGAGCATCGAAGCGGCCAGGCACTTGTGCCTTAGCATAGCAACGGTCCAAAAGTTACGCGATCTTGATACCTCCGATGACGCAGCGGCAATGCTAGCTGAAGGCAACCTCTCCCTCGAACTTCGTGAAATATTAGATCCGAAGCCTCTTTCCATCGTTGTTAGGATTACAAGTGACGGCGAGTGACCGGCTGAGTAGATTCAAACGTAAGCCAACCACCCCCTCGGTCTCGATAATCGTGCCAGTGCTAAACGAGTCCTTGAACATCGTGGGAAGCATCCAGAGGATTAGCAGAGACTTTCCTGGTTGCGAACTGATCGTGGTGGACGGCGGCAGTAGCGACAATAGCGTGGAATTGGCGTCACAGTACGCAAAGGTAATTACTTCTGAACCAGGAAGAGCACTCCAGATGAACACTGGGGCCATGGCAGCGTCTGCCGAGGTACTTTGGTTTATCCACGCAGATGTCGAAGTTGATGCCAGCGCACTCCATCAGATCAGGGAGGCTCTCGAAAATGAAGAAGTTGTCGGTGGTGGCTTGTCGCTCCGATTCGAAAAAAGGAGCTTTGGCCTTCTGTATCTTTCCTGGAGTTCGAACCTTCGAGCAAAATACCTCCACTGGATCTTTGGGGACCAGTCACTTTTTGTCCGTAGAAGCGTGTTTGATGCGATTGGACAGTTTTCGGACCTTCCAATTTTTGAAGACATGGAGCTGTCGAGAAGACTTCACAAATCTGGAGAGCTTGTTCTTGTAAGAGCGACATCGCGGGCTTCTGCGCGTCGTTTTGTCACGCATGGGACCTGGTCGATGATTGTGTTGATGCAGCATTTGAAGGTCCTTTACTTTCTGGGAGTCGATCCGGAGATCATCCGGGATAAGTATCTGGCCGGTCCGAGCTCGTTGATGACCCGATTAACCAAAAGGTCAAGTTCTCTTGTGTGCGGCCAGGTGCGATGGCCTTTGAAACGTGCCGGCTTTTTGCCTTTCCGCAATTACATTGTTCGACCCATTTTCCGTCACTTGAGAAAGGAAAGAGTCTGACCTTGAAGAATTTGACCCAAGCTGAGGTTGGAACACGTCTTGATCGACTCAAATGGAGCCATTTTCACACGACGATTCTGGTCGCGCTGGGAGCCGGATGGCTGTTCGACTCGTTCGAGGTACAGATGTTTTCGAGCGCGGTCGGTCCACTTGGAAATTATTTTGGTGCCTCAGTTTTTGAGCGTGACGCCATTTTGGCGGTATGGCTTGGAGGCATCCTCTTAGGTGCCTTATCCGGCGGGCGGCTCACAGATAGATTTGGGCGCAGGAGGCTATTTGTAGCGACTTTGATCTGGTATGCGGGTTTTACGATGTTGACCGGACTCAGTCCTGCCCTCGGATACGTATATCTATTTAGATTTCTTGCGGCCCTTGGAGTTGGTGCTGAATATGCGATCGTCAATGCCGCTATCTCGGAGCTGATCCCCGCCCGTGTCCGGGGCAAAGCGAACGCTGTAGTCATGAATTTCTGGCCAATCGGTGCAATTGTTGCCGGAATCCTCTCGTTCTTTGTTCTGGACACCTTTGCAGTTAGTGATGCTCTTTCATGGCGTTACCTATTCGTCTTTGGCGGTGCCATCGCGTTGGCGGTGCTACTCTTTCGTCGCAGGATACCCGAATCGCCCCGCTGGCTTGTTTCTCAAGGTCGTTTCGAAGAGGCAGAAACAATTCTTTCAAAACTTGAATCACGAACTTTAGAGTCAAAGGATGAATCGCTCGTTCTCACCTTTGAAAGGCCGGTCCAAAATACTCCGCAGGGTTTGGTGGAGCTGATTCGCCACTATCCGGGACGACTTGCTCTGGGCGAGACATTGGATCTCGCGGAAGCATTCGGCTACTATGGTATCTTTGCGCTTCTTTCCGTGGTAGTGCTGCACGAGGTGAATATCTCAAACCGGCTTATCCCATTTTTCTACATCATAGGAAATGTCGGCGGCCTGGCTGGAGGATTGGTTATGACGGTCTTCTTCGACCGGATTGGCCACAGGTTGACAGTGGGTCTGTCCTATTTCGCAGCGGCTTTAGGGGTTGCCCTGCTTGCGCTGGCTACTTCGACCGGCAGCGGAACCTGGGTGACTCTAGCCTTCGTGATTGCCAATGGAGCGGGAACCGCTGCATGGACTTCGGCATACCCAACCTTTACCGAACTGTTCCCAACCCATTTACGTGGTATCGGGGTTGGAGCATCGGTAGCGGTTGGCCGAATCGGCGCAATTTTTGGCACCCTTATGTTGCCAGCAATTGCCACCAATTTGGGTGCTACCGCGTCATATCTACTGGTGATAGCCTTTTGGGCAATCGGAGTGATCGCCATATCTTTGTTCTCATTGCGCGGCGGCATTGAAGCAGCGCGCCGACCTCTCGAAATGCTGTCAAAGGTAAGCCCCTCTTTATCTGTGCGCCGACAGGCGGAGGCATGATTTGACCCACGAATCTATTTGTATCGCCGTTTGTGGTGGACCTTACTCCAATCCCTATGCATTGAGTGCTTTTGTAGAAGATGCTCGCCGCCGTGGCTGTGTCCGCCTGTACTGTCTGGGCGATCTTGGCGGCTTCGGAGCAGAAGTCGACCGCATATGGCCAGAACTTCTGACGCATTCGATAACCTGTGTCGCAGGGAACTACGACGTTGCCATTTCTCGAGGCGACCCTGACTGTGGTTGCGGGTATCGCGACCCGCGCGACAACGAATTTGCTCAGCTCATATACGACTACACCCGCAATCATACCAGTCCTGAGTTTGCTAAGTGGATGGGCCAACTCCCCACTGAAAGACGAGAGAATCTAATCGGGCACGATGTGCATTTTGTGCACGGCTCGCCGTTAGCCCTAAATGATTTCTGGTGGGAGTCACTTTCAGATGAGGAACATCTGGAGCGGGTTTCCGCTAGTGGAGCGGACGTCATCTGCTGTACTCATAGCGGTCTTCCATGGCAACGGCAAGTGGGATCCACTCTGGTTGTCAACGTGGGAGTAATCGGAAAACCTGCCAATGATGGAGACAAAAAAGTATGGTATGGAATCCTGGAATTCTCCGCCGGCCGTGTAGAAGCACAACTCATCGCCCTCAACTATGATTGGAAGGCCCAAGCCGGTTCGATGCGTGATTCAGGGATACCGGAGCCATTCGTAGAGACGATAGAGAGCGGATGGTGGACCACATGCCTCGAAGTACTCCCTCCAGCTGAACGCGCCAGAGGAAAGTTTCATCTGTATAGTTCCTCGCTGCCCCACTCCTTCGAGTCAGTAGGCGGAACATGGGGGGAGCCCGATTTGGTGGAAGATGATGACGACAAGCTTTCCGTCGTTCCACTATTTGGGACATTGTATTTTCCCAGACGGCTGTGGATATACACCAACTTTCATTGCAATCTGAAGTGCGATTACTGCGCAGTCGGGTCATCGCCGCAAGCAAAGAGACGCCTTATGCAAAGCGGGCGTTTTCGTGAACTCATTGACGAAGCAGTTTCCGAAGGTTTTACGGAAATATATCTCACGGGCGGCGAACCTCTCCTGCACCCAAATATCTGCGAGTTTCTTGATTACGCGACAGACCAGATTCCAACGGTGGTGCTGACCAATGCCATTCTGCTAAAAGGCAGCCGCCTCGAAAGGTTTGCTCCACTGGCTCAAAAACAAAGGCTGGTAGTGCAAACATCCCTTGATGGAGTCCGGCCAGATACCCATGACCTCCATAGAGGAAAGGGATCGTGGATTCGTACCAAGGAAGGGATCCATCATTTTGTTCAACTTGGATTTGAAGTCCGCGTAGCGATGACGGATACGCCAGAAAACACCCATGAGATTGAAGAAGTTTCCCAGTTGCTCGGCGTAATTGGCATCAAACCAGAGAATTTTATGGTGCGTCCGCTTCTAAGACGCGGCTTCTCAGACGACGGCCTTGAAATCGGATCCGAAAACACAATTCCCGAACTGACCGTAACGCAAGACGGAGTTTATTGGCATCCTGCCGGCGCAGATGCTGAATCTAGTACGGACATGCTTCTCGCAAGTGGAGAAGTATCGTTATCCAAAGCCAAGCAATTGGTGATAGAGAGATTTTTTATGGCTCGGCTGAGAGACGGCAGTCTGCCACGCGTATACCGATGTGCTGTGTGAATGCCACCAGAAGGCATGTACTCGGCATTTGACGTTCTTTATTGAAGGACTTACAAGACTGGACGGGGGGCGCGTTCGCACCATCGATTTCGGCCGAAAGCGAACACAGATAGCTCTTCGCCGGGGCCTGGCTGTCGGTCTATTGGCCGCAGGTGGACTTGAGCAATGTCTGGTACCGTACTGATATCTTGTGACCCGCTTCAGTTATTTCTCGGTGTGTCCGACAAAGGATAACTGCACTCTCTAGTTCGATATTAATGGTTACTCCAGTTGGGATTTCAGGTAACTAAGTATTTGAAACCCTGAAGGTCAGAGCGTTATCCGAACCAACGAAGTTAGGACCACTATTCTGGTAAAGAACTCCCGCAGTTGAATTCCTCAAGGACTTCAACTGCGGGAGAGGTACTGACCTTTTAGCTGGGAGCCAACTGGCGCTTTCGCTAACTAAAGAGGGAGCAGCCGTCGAAGACACTTTTGCTGATTAATGTTCACATTGCTTGATTCATCAGAGTTGCCAACAGGTGAAGCCGCGGACAGCCGACAGATTCAATCCTTTTCCGTCTCCCCGTAATCAGTATCTCTATCCTCTGAAAGATATTCGGCATCTGGACATCTCTCAATTCCAGCACCACAAATCAAATGCTTAGATCGCTACACGCGACCCAATCCAGCAGACCGACGCTGGACTGTCAAGGCCAGGGCGTAGCCGACAATCATTCCAAACATAAGGTGAGCAATGAAAAAAGCAAGTTGAGGCACGAATGCCATTAGAGGATTAGTAAGTGGAAGTACGATCCAGCGGTTAATTATATAGACGATTATCCCGCCTGCCATTCCCGCAAGCACATATCCCGCCGTAGAGTCAAGTGCCGGCAGGAACTTTGTTGCCGCCACTCTGATGATCAAAAAGAAAGCAACTCCGAGAATGGCCGAGAACACCATGTGAAGCATTGCGCCAACGATCATGTGTGTCCAGCTGATTGGCATCGCTGACATTACCGATGCCCGTGCAGCCGGGCTCATCTGATTCATAAGACTCGCAACGGTGGAGTTGGTGGCGTGTCCACTCATCATCTGCGCTATCAACTGGAGTTTGGCCTGCGGTACATGCATTGCTGTGAGCATTGAGCCGAGTTGACTGGCCATTGCTGGTGGGATATGCCCGCTTTGGATAGCGGTCATGAGCTGAGATGCCACTGAGGCCGGGAGTGCAATCCCCATTGCAGCCATGAGGCTTGGAAACATCACAAGCGGCGGTACCACCGTGAAAAGGAATGAGCCCATACCAAGATTTAGTGGGCTGGCAAAGCCCATTCCTGAAGCCCCCATCACGATCATCATTATCATTGCCAGGACAATTCCGCCCAGGAGTCCTGCCAGAATGCCAGGCGTGATCAGTCGACCCAAACCCTGGGATTCAGTTCCACCAACACCTTTTCTTCCAGCTGTTGTATTTGCCATGCTTCCTTCTTTCTTTCGGGAACAGTCCCCAAATATGGTGACTGCATTGGAAATCCGTCACAACGTTTCAATATTCCCTCGCATTTTGTCATCCACTGGATGGCGGAGAGTTATTCATGTCGGCCTCCTTGCGTCAACCATGGCGAAACCTTTGGTGAACCGATCAATACAAGAAAAATACGACTCGGAGTCAGCACACTCCCACCACCGAAATGGTTTGGACGGCACCCGGCCAGGCAAGATATGAACACTAAAATTGCGACATCCTGCCACTCCGTACTTGATACTGGCTATCCGATCTTGGAATGTAATGTTCCATGAGACGACCTTCAGGGAGACTGGCTTATCCGGCGGGACTCACGGGACCGTCATGTGCAGTAACTGGTGACACGACTCTAAGCCTAAGATTATGAAATCACCATCAAATGCGCTGCCCAGAGCTCTGTATTTATCTTACAAAAATAGGCACAAACAATGGCCGGGTACAGGTGACTGTGCCTTGGCGTTTAGCGAGAATAGACGCCTCTCTCTCCTCGCATCTGCCGTCGGGCTATACGGAACCCAAGGTAGGGCAAAAGTGCCACGCCATCGGTAGCCCAACTAACCGTTGAATGACCCATCGCATCTGAGGCAAAACTGAAAACAATCATTGCGCCAATAACCAGCAATTGGATTGCTGGAAGCACTGTGCTTGCATTCAACCCACCCAGTTCTGTATCCGGATCAACCCGGTATGGACTAAATTGTGAGTTGCTTCAAGAACCTGTCGAGCTGACGGGTTGACCAGCGCGACATTTCCAATCACCACAGTCGGAACAGTTTCATTTCCGTTTGCGTAGCTTCGTACCCTTGCGGATGCATCAGGTGACTCCCAGATATTTATCTCGGTAACCGCTAAACCGGATCGCCTGAGAGCGCGACGCAGGCTATAACAATACGGACAGCCTGGTCTCCAGTACACGGTGACAGCAGCCGCCGATTCACCCAATTCCATTTCCATTGTCAATCCTCCCTGGAGTAGCCGCACAACAACCTGGCGTAAATAAAACAGTTTCTCAATAATTACAGGCCCAGCAGCACCTGCTCCACTACTTCGCTCAAAGCGGGGTGTATGTAAAGAACCTCAGAAGACACTTGGTCTATGGTATTACCGAGGCACATCGCTTGGACGAGGGGCTGTATGAGGGTTGACGCCTGTGGCCCGATTATATGGGTGCCGAGCAATTTGCGAGTATCGGGATCGGCAAGAACCTTCACAAAGCTAGTGTCATCCTCTAATGCCCATCCATATGCCGCACTGCTGTATTTTCGAGCAGCCGAAATGTAGCTTTGCCCGGTCAATTGCAGTTGTTGTTCAGTTGCTCCCACTGAAGCAACCTGAGGGTCTGAAAAAACTGCGGATGGCACTACCCGAAAAGTGGCTCGCCTGAGTTTTTCTCGGTGTGCCACATTGTGCCAGACAACTCGAGCCTCAGCGTTTGCCATATGTTTTAGTTGAAAATGATTTGTAACGTCGCCAAGGGACCAGATCCCAGGGACATTGGTTTGAAACGTATCGTCAGTGATCACGTGTCCATGGGCATCGACCTGCACTCCTGACTCCGATACATTTAGAAAATCGCTATTTGGTACTCGCCCGGTAGCGATCAGCAGTACTTCCACGTCAACCGATCCGGGTCCCTCTAGTGTCATGAGTTCAAGGCGGATACCTTCATCCGTTGCAAGCGCCTTCGTCACTTCTGAATTCATCCGTAGATCGAAGCGTTGATGATAGAGCTCGTTAAATCTCTGCCGAATGTCTGTGTCGTGTTTTGGCAGGAGATGCTCTCCTCTTGCGATAATGGTGACAGAAGTACCCAGTGAACCAAAGATATGACTCATCTCTGCTGCAATAAATCCGCCCCCCAATATCGCCATTGACTTTGGCAGGGAATCCAGTCGCATAATCGTATCGGAGGTGTGAAACGGAACTTCAGACATTCCCGGTATTGGGGGAACATACGGACGAGAGCCACTCGAGAGAACAAATTGTTTGCCGTATAGTTCGTCATCCCCCACGCGGAGGGTCTTCGGAGCTACAAAGCTGCCCTCGCCTAAATATACGTCAACTCCACTTTTACGCCGATAAGCAACTCCACTCTCGTGGATGGGATCGATACGGCCAAATACACGGTCTCGGATAGAAGGCCAGTCGGCTTTGGTAAGCTCGGCTTGAATTCCAAAACGGCTGGAATGACGTACTGTCTGAGCTATGTCAGCA
>JAJYFX010000036.1 GCA_021785315.1 Actinomycetes bacterium
CCGAGATCCGAAAGCTTGGAGCCACCATCAAGCGCTGGTTCGACAAGATCTGCAACTATCACCTATCAAGAGTCGCCAACGGTCCCACCGAGTCCATCAACAATCTGATAAAGAGGACAAAGCGCATCGGCTTTGGGTTCAGAAACTTCGAGAACTACCGAATACGCATGTTGCTCTATGCTGGCAAACCCAACTGGAGGGTGCTCAACTCCATCGTGGTTGACTGAGATGGAACACCCCGCTCAGATCCGAAGGGCCACTTATGTTGCGCGCTCGGAGGGATTCGAACCCGCGACCTTCTGATCCGTAGATAGTTCAGCTTCGTTTCAGGAATCTCCAACGAGTAGCAAATAGTTGCATATTGGCTGTTCTAATCGTTGCTTGGGAAGAGGGGCTGAACCAAGATGCGGCAATTCGGTACTCGTTGCTGCAGCTTAGTTGGGTTTTTGTTGGGTTCTGAAAATGAAAGAAACGGGATTTAAAAGCTTCGATACCCACTTCTGAACTACTTCAGATATAATGATTTCATGCGTACCACCGAACACACTTTTTCAGAACTTCTACGGAAACCCAATAAAATAGTTCAAGATTTGGCAGAAGGCGACGTTGTCCTGAGACGCCGTGCTGCCCCTGATTTGCGACTGAGTCTCGTCGACCGAGATGAGGAGCGGATCAATGCCTACGCAATGATCAGCCGCACCCTTCGCAATCTTGCACTGCATAGTTCAGCCACACTTACCCAATCCCTGGCTGATGAGTTTCCATGGATATCGCTTCTGCCCGAAGCAGATCAGAAGGAATTTATGAACGAGTTCACTCGAACAGCTTCTGCTTCAGCTGAACTTGATAATTTTTCGGCGTTAGCTCAACTAATCGAAGAGTGGAGAGCGACCGCTGAAATACACAGCGATCCAAAACTAGTCCCCGATCTAAGCCGACCTATAACTGCAGTGGGGACGAGGGTGCTCCCTCCGTCAAATTGAATCGAAGTGCCACCAGATAAAGAACGAAGCACACCTTCACCTGGTTCCTACGATTGGGACTTTCGTTTTGGAACCAACAAGGCCAAAAAAGGGTGGGACCAAATCTGTTTGGCAGCTCCTTCTAATGCTAGGCAAGCGTGGTATCAAATTATCGCTGATCCCCGACGTCGTAATCAACGACAGCATCCTCTCAAAGGTTCACTGGCAAAACGCATGGTCAACGGAAGAGAACTAGAACAATGGCAATACGAAGTGACTTGCGGAGGACGTATTTGGTATTGCATAGATGATCCTGATCGAACGTTATGGATGACTCATTGTTCAGTTGGACATCCGAAAGAGACGGATTAGAACTCGAAGACCCATGGGGCCCAACAACTGACCTCTCGCTATCGCTCAAAGGTGACGATAGCCATAAATACCGGAAAAGCCTACAACCGAGGCGACCTGCCCTTAGGTTGCGCGCTCGGAGGGATTCGAACCCCCGACCTTCTGATCCGTAGTCAGATGCTCTAATCCGCTGAGCTACGAGCGCTTGGACCGACATTCCAATTTAGCGGTACTTGCATATAGTTGTGCTAAAAAACTGTGATGGGTCTATCGCTAACATCGAGAGGAGCTGGCAGATCTGAACTTCCCATCAGGTAGGAATCAACTGCTTTTGCTGCCGAACGCCCTTCCGCGATAGCCCAAACAATCAGGCTCTGGCCTCGTCTAGCATCTCCAGCTGCGAACACTTTGGGATTGCTGGTTGCCCAATCGGAACCGGCAGCAATGTTGCCCCTGGCGTCAGTCTCGATCTCCAGTTGTTTCAAAACGCCGTCTTTCTCCGGACCCACAAAACCCATTGCCAAAAAGACGAGGTCGCATTCGATTTCAAAGTTGCTGCCTTCGACCTGTTTGAATGTTGGCCTGCCGTTTTCAATTACAGTTTCAACTTTGTGGACGAGGATTCCCCTCAGCGTTCCATCAGGATTGCCAAGAAATCTTTCGGTGTTTATAGAAAATTCCCTGATCCCCCCTTCTTCATGCGCTGACGATACGCGATAAATTAGCGGCCAGGTTGGCCATGGCGTTGTTGGGTCTCGCTCTTCGGGAGGTTTCGGCAGGATCTCGAGCTGTGTAACCGTTTCGGCTCCTTGCCTGTGTGCGGTTCCAAGACAATCAGCTCCTGTATCTCCGCCACCAATGATTACAACCTTCTTACCTTTTGCCGTAATCGATGGTGTATCGAAGTCTCCCTCTTGGACTCTGTTCGCCATCGGCAGGTACTCAAGGGCCTGGTAGATACCGATGAGTTCGCGACCTGGTGCTGGCAGGTCTCTTGCCAGAGTCGATCCGATTGCGAGAACTACAGCATCATTTTCATCAAGAACCTTGTTGCTATCAAGGTTTGTACCAAGTTCCGCACCGGTTATGAATAGGGTTCCTTCTTCGCGCATTTGTTTAATACGTCTTTCGAGGACAGCCTTTTCCATTTTGAATTCTGGGATTCCATATCTCAGAAGTCCACCAATGCGGTCAGCCCTTTCATAGACAGTTACCTCATGGCCCGCGCGCGTGAGCTGTTGAGCTGCGGCTAGGCCAGCAGGGCCGGAACCTACTACTGCAACCTTCTTGCCGGTTTTGGCTAGTGGATGCACCGGGCTGACCCAACCCTCATTGAATGCTTTGTCTGCGAGGTACTGCTCAATCGTTTTAATGGCTACAGGATCTGAGTTGATGCCGAGAACACATGAACTTTCACAAGGAGCGGGGCAGAGTCTTCCAGTGAAGTCCGGGAAGTTGTTCGTAGCATGGAGCCTGTCTATTGCTTCACGCCAGTTCAAGCGGTACGTAAAATCGTTCCACTCGGGGATCAAGTTGCCAAGGGGACAGCCACGATGACAGAACGGTATTCCGCAGTCCATGCATCTTGCCGCCTGTGTCACTAGCGACTCTTCAGGAAATGGCGTGTAAACCTCTTTCCAGTCGTGAATGCGCAGCTCAACCGCTCGTCGCGTCGGTGTGGAACGTGAATATTTTAGAAATCCTTTGGGATCGGCCATTTCTTATCCTTGAGTCTTCATAGCTAAACTGTCTTGTCCGGAGTGAATACCACTGTTTCTATGCCGCCTTGCGCCTTTGCGGCTTCCTTGGCCAGAAGCACGCGTTTGTAGTCGCGCGGGAATATCTTGACAAATCGGTTGACCTCGAGATTGAAATTCGCCAAGATCTTCTCAGCTACCGTGGAGCCTGTATAGGCTGCATGATCTGCCAGGATTCCTGAAAGCCACTCGCGGTCGTCAAGCTCCAAAGGATCAAGATCGACCATTTCTGTGTTCACGAGTCTCTCAAACATGTGGTTGGGATCGTATACGAAGGCTTCGCCTCCAGACATGCCGGCACCAAAGTTTCGACCAGTGGAACCCAGTACTACTACGCGCCCGCCAGTCATGTATTCGCAGCCATGGTCTCCAATTCCTTCGACCACGGCAACCGCCCCGGAATTTCGAACCGCGAAGCGCTCTCCGACGATGCCTCGTATGAAAGCCGAGCCCGAGGTGGCTCCATAGAGGATCACATTCCCGGCGATGATGTTTTGTTCTGGTATAAATGGGGAGGCTGGATCTGGCTTGACGATCAGTTTTCCGCCCGAGAGACCCTTGCCCAGATAGTCATTTGAATCGCCAATGAGCTCTAAGGTGATGCCCTTGGGTACGAATGCGCCAAAGCTCTGGCCAGCTGATCCGGTGAATGAGAGCCAGATACTATCGTCAGGAAGTCCCCCCCCGCCATGAAGCCTCGTAAGCTCTGAGCCGAGCATGGTTCCCACGGTTCTGTTGACATTCCTTATTGGGAATGAGGCCCTAACATGGGCATTTCCTTGGAGCGCTGGTCGGCAGGTTTCGATCAGCTCGTTATCCAAGGCCTTGTGAAGCCCGTGATCTTGCTTGGTGGTAGCCGTCAGAGATTCGTTTTCCCCTAATTTCGGTATTTCGAAGACCGGAGAAAGGTCCAGTCCGGAAGCCTTCCAATGGTCAATGGCTGATTTGGTTTCAATCAATTCCACGTGGCCGATTGCTTCCTGCAGCGTTCTAAAGCCGAGCTGTGCCAAATATTGGCGCACTTGTTCTGCTATGTATTCGAAAAATGTAACGACGAATTCAGGTTTGCCCGAAAAGCGCTTTCTCAACTCCGGATTTTGGGTTGCGATGCCGACAGGACATGTGTCTAAGTGGCAAACCCTCATCATTATGCACCCGGAGACCACTAGCGGCGCGGTGGCAAATCCAAACTCTTCGGCTCCAAGTAGAGCCGCGATGATTACATCACGGCCTGTCTTGAGCTGACCGTCGACCTGGACGACAATCCGATCCCTGAGTTTGTTGGCTAGCAAGGTTTGCTGTGTCTCCGCAAGTCCGATCTCCCAGGGTATTCCGGCATGTTTGAGTGACGTTAGGGGCGATGCCCCAGTTCCCCCGTCGTAACCGGAAATCAGCACCACATCCGAGTGGGCCTTGGCAACTCCGGCGGCGACTGTTCCGACCCCAACTTCTGCAACTAGCTTTACGTGGATTCGTGCACTGGGGTTCGAACATTTGAGATCGTAGATTAGTTGTGCAAGGTCCTCAATCGAGTAAATGTCGTGGTGAGGAGGCGGCGATATCAATCCAACTCCGGGAGTAGAGTACCTAGTCTTCGCGATCCAAGGATACACCTTGTCACCAGGAAGCTGTCCACCCTCGCCAGGCTTGGCCCCCTGTGCCATTTTGATCTGAATGTCTTGGGCATTGACAAGATATTCGCTTGTTACTCCAAATCTTCCGGAGGCTACCTGCTTGATCGCGCTCTTCCTCGAATCTCCGTTGGCATCGAGAATGTAGCGCTCCGGATCTTCGCCGCCTTCCCCGGTGTTGGATTTGCCTCCCAGGCGGTTCATAGCAATCGCAAGGTTCTCATGTGCCTCGGCTGAAATCGATCCGTAAGACATGGCTCCAGTGGCAAAGCGCTTGACAATTTCGGAAATTGGCTCCACTTCTTCGATTGGGATCGATGGGCGCTGGCCGGTTTTCAATTCGAACAGACCTCTAATAGTCGCTAATCTTTTCGACTGGTCATCGATCAGATTGGCGTAGTCGTTGAAGACGTCAAAGCGCCGCTGGCGGGTCGAGTGCTGAAGCTTGAATACAGTTTCAGGATTGAAGAGGTGATTTTCTCCTTCTCGCCTCCACTGGTATTCCCCTCCGACTTCAAGGGAACGGTAGGCAAGTTCCTCGGGCCTTTCGGTAAATGCGAGGTGGTGGCGCATTGCCACTTCTTTTGCCAAAACGTCTATGCCGATTCCCCCGATTCTGCTGGTAGTGCCGGTGAAGTATTCGCTGACCAGTGCTTTTGACAGTCCGATGGCTTCGAAAACTTGTGCTCCGGTGTAAGACGCAACGGTGGAAATTCCCATTTTTGACATGACTTTGAGGATTCCCTTGCCGGCGGCTTTGATGTAGTTCTTGATTGCCTTCTGGGGAGGAACGTCTGTGAGCAGGCCTTCTCTGATCAGGTCGAGCACAGACTCGAATGCCAGGTACGGGTTGATTGCAGATGCGCCAAAGCTCATAAGCAGCGCCATATGGTGAACTTCTCTAGCTTCCCCAGTCTCGACGACAAGAGCGACTTTGGTCCGGGTTCCTGTGCGGATTAGGTGGTGGTGCACCGCCGAGAGCAACAGTAAAGACGGTATTGGAGCCAGCTCAGAGCTGATGTGTCGATCAGAGAGAATGATGATGTTGGCTCCGTCGTCGATGGCTTGGCTGACGGTTGAACGGATCTTTTCGATGGCAGCCTTCAGCCCTTCGCCGTCAGTGGAAACATCGTAGAGGCCATCAACTACAAAGGATCTGAAGCCAGGGTTTTCGCCTTGCTCGTTGATGTAAATCAGCTTTGCAAGCTGGTCATTATCGATAATCGGGAAAGGAATCTGGATTTGATGGATTGAAGTTGGCTGCGGATCCAGTATGTTACCGGATGATCCGATCGTATTTGACAACGAGGTGACCAGCTCTTCTCTGATTGCATCGAGTGGCGGGTTTGTAACCTGTGCGAACAGTTGGAAGAAATAGTCGTACAACAGTCTCGCACGATCAGACAGGACTGCTGTTGGGGTATCGGAGCCCATGGAACCGATTGGCTCGACTCCCGCTTTGGCCATGGGCATGAGGATGATACGGAGATCTTCCAGGGTGTAGCCAAAGGCTCGCTGCCTTTGCACTATTGACGAATGTTGAGGCACCAGCATGTGCCGGGGAGGGAGGTCGTCAATAGAGACCAGGTTCTCTTCGATCCACTTCTTGTACGGATGTTGCAGGGCTAGTTCAGATTTGAGCTCCTCGTCGGCGACTATTCGGCCTTGGGACGTATCCACCAAAAACATTCTGCCCGGCTGGAGGCGTCCCTTCTGGATTACTTTGTCGGCTGGGATGTCAAGTACTCCGACTTCAGATGCCATTACAACCAAGTTGTCAGACGTGACCCAATAGCGGGACGGACGAAGCCCATTCCTGTCCAGAACTGCGCCGATTACGGTGCCATCGGTAAATGCTATGGAAGCCGGTCCATCCCACGGCTCCATAATCGAAGTATGGTATTGATAGAAAGCTTTTCTATCCGGATCCATGGACTCGTGGTTTTCCCAGGCTTCGGGGATCATCATCAATACCGCGTGTGCCAGGCTTCGACCGTCTAGGTGCAGCAGTTCCACCACTTCGTCGAACGACGCCGAGTCAGATGCTCCCGGTGTGATGATTGGGTAGATTCTCTTGAGATCTCCAGGAAGAGTCTTGCTGGTGAGAACTGCTTCCCTGGCAGCCATCCAGTTCCTATTCCCCTGCAACGTGTTTATCTCGCCGTTGTGTGCAATGAGGCGATAGGGGTGTGCCAAAGGCCACGATGGAAAGGTATTGGTTGAAAATCTCGAGTGAACCAGGGCCAAGGCAGACTCGAAACTTGGGTCTGATATGTCTGGGTAATACTGTGATACCTGAGGCGTAGTAAGCATGCCTTTGTAAACCATCGTCCGCGATGACAAGGAGCAGAAATAAACGGCCTCGGTAGTATTCTCAACTCTCTTTCTGAACATGTATATGAGTCGTTCGAGGTCAATCCCATTTTGGCCGCCTTTGCCGGAAACAAACAACTGAAGAACGGTTGGTTCGACTTGTAATGCTGTTGCGCCAAGCGTGGAGTTATCAGTTGGAACTTCCCGGTATCCGAGAATCTCCACGCCTTCCTCTTCGGCAATTTTGGCAACGTCATCTTTTACTTCCCGCTCTGATCCTTTTGTGATGAGCAAATTTCCCGCTGCATACGAACCGCTTGCCGGCAATTCGAACTGGAGTGTCGAGCGAAAGAACTTGTCCGGGATTTGAATGAGAATTCCCGATCCGTCACCCGTGTTCACCTCGGCACCGGAGGCACCTCGATGTTCAAGATTCAGCAAAGCCGTCAAACCCATTTCGACTATGTCGTGTGATTTGTCACCGGTCATGTTTACGACAAACGCAACTCCGCAGGCATCGTGTTCGAATGCAGAGTCGTATAAGCCAAAGTTTCGGGAAGTGTTATTCATGTCAAATAAACCTGTCATCTCAATCGAAAAATGGGTAATGATGTTCTGGCTTCGTTCGAGACGACATTGGCTCTAGCGATGACACCAAACATTTTATCATGCGGGTTTGAAACCCATTCAGTTCAACTCACCATATCAGAAATTGCTAATTGGCTAGAAATACCCCGATGACAAGAGCGGCGACAGCCGAAAGTCCCGAGATCGAGCCCCACACCGCTAGGCCCACAGTGCTCTTTGCCTTTGTGTGAATGTATGCCGAGATACCTGAGATAGCTACCACCGCGATCTTTACTCCCAACACGATCTTCCAGGCAGTGTTCTGCGCGCTGACGTCGACGGCGCCAAGATTCCAGAATCCAGTCAACACAAGTATCGCGAAAGCCGGCCATGACAGCCTGGCAAATGCCCTGGCCGCTAGCCTGGTAGCTTCAGGTGATAGCTTTCTAATAGTTGGTACAAGTTCGGCAAGAGTTAATTGTCCTCCTACCCATACTGCTGCCGCCAGCACATGAAGACTAAGGCGGATCCCGTCAATTGCTGATGAGAGCACTGTTGAAACCTCCGCTCTAAAAGATAGCGTCTTTTTCGGGATTTTTGCTTCCCTGGGTGCGCATTACCCCGCGGTATTCCCAACTGAATGGGCACATGTGGGTTAGACTGGCATTGATGACATTCATTGAAATGACTTCCTGATTCGCAAAGGATCAAAGATGCTCTCTGCAAACCAGCTTGCTCCAGATTTTGAATTGCCTGATCAGAATGGAAATGTTGTTTCTCTTTCAAGTTTGAGAGGGAAATGGGTGCTCTTATGGTGGTATCCAAAGGCGAATACGCCTGGCTGAGTGTTAGAAGGACAGGGCCTGCGTGACAGGTCCGGCGAGTTCGAAGCCCTGGGCGGAGTAATTCTCGGTGCCTCCTTTGATACAGTCGAAGATAACAAAGCATTCGCAAATCAGCAGTCGTTCCCTTATGCCCTTCTAAGTGATGCGAACAAGGAGGTCGGCACTCGTTATGAAGTCTTACGGGATCCTGACGATAAGGCCGCCGGACTGCCTAAGCGTGTCAGTTATTTGATCGATCCGCAAGGGATGATTAGGATTGCCTACGAGGTGAGTGATCCGGCAGGGCACGCCGCCAAAGTAATTGAAGATCTAACGGCTCTGATTGCTTAGCTAGACTTTGATGGTGCGAATCAGGTTGAATCATGCCTGGGTAAAATCCGGCGATGCCGGGTTCGGCATACATTCGAGCTAACAACGGGCTTTGAAAGGGTACTTCGTACCTGAAACCCGGCGTTGGTTGGGTAATTTCGGTAATTTACCAATCTAAGATTGGCACTAGATTTTTTACTTCTAGACATAAAAGAGACGCAACAGGTGCTATTAATCTCAATTGCCGCTTTGGGCTTTAACCTGATCGACGTGTTGCTATTGATTGCAGTGGCATTCGCGGCTGTACGGGGTATCCAACTGGGAGCATCTGTGCAGCTTGGATCTTACGGAGGGTTCTGGCTGGGGCTGTTCCTTGGCGCTATTGCCGCACCGGTCCTGGTCGGTCCAATCCATACCCCGATATGGCGAACGATAGCCTCGCTCGTGATTCTCTTTGGAACGGCAACAATCCTTGCTGGAGCCGGCAGGAAGCTGGGAGTAACCGTTTGGAAATCGATTCGGCGCGTCAAGCTGGCGGCTGTGGACTCGGTGCTCGGAGCGGCAATTGCAGTTGTCGCAACTCTTCTGGGCATCTGGGTGATTGCCGGCATTGCTGTGAACACGCCTTTCGCCGCTCTTTCATCCCAGGTTGCGAGCTCGAGAATTGTTCGAGGTCTAGACAAGGTTCTTCCCCCTGCCCCCTCAGTTTTTTCAAGAATCCAGGCATTTGTCAATTCTCAAGGGTTCCCGTCAGTGTTTGCCTCGCTTCCGCCTCAGCTGGCCGGTCCAGTGGGGCTGCCAGTCAATTCGCAAGTCAGCCAGGTAGTAAACTCTTATTCTGCGTCTGTGGTCAAGATAGAGGGGGTCGGCTGTGGCCAAATCCAGGAGGGCTCTGGATTTTTGGTAGCGCCTGGCGTCGTCGTCACGAATGCGCACGTAGTGGCTGGCATAGCCCACCCATACATAATTGACAGTCGTGGCCAGCACAATGCGACCACGGTATTTTTTGATCCGCAGCTTGACATTGCGCTGCTAAAGGCGGGCGGGCTCACCGAGCCGAGCCTGACTGTCTCCACTCAAACCTATTACAGGGATACGAATGCGGTTGTGCTTGGCTATCCGGGTGGCGGTCCCCTTACATACGGGCCCGCAGGAATCATGGCGACCTTCAATGCTACTGGTAGGGACATCTACGGCAAAGGATTGACAACCAGGCTGGT
>JAJYFX010000037.1 GCA_021785315.1 Actinomycetes bacterium
GGCGGCATGGCAGCGGCTCCGCTCTCGACGCCACCTCGGCGTCAATCTGCAGAGCGCTCTGGCGTGATCTCCTCCCGGGGGTGCGCAGAAGCAGGGGAATGACCGATTTCAAGAGGCCGATCGAGCTCGCGGGCGTAGTGGTAGGCGGTATGACGAAACTCGTTGGCAGAGTAAAACACCTGGGCGTTGGAATTGCTTATTCCGGTATCCAACTCGATCCGCTGACAACCGGAATCGATGGCGATCCCAAAAAGGGCCTCTACCAGCGCACCACCCAGGCCGCTTCGTCGATTTTCTCGGCCTACGACCAGGTCTTCGAGCATCAGGATGCGTCCGCGACTGGTCGTGAATACTCGAAAGCCGGCCATGCCGAGCACGGCTTCAGTCGGACCGCGCTGCAGGAGAACCTGGTAACCCTGCGCCACGGCGCTCCTCAAGAACTCTCTCGCTGCCACCAAGTCCAGCTCGGGCCGAAGTTCGGTGAGAAGGGCCGCCGCTAATTCGCATTCTGGGGAACCCACGAGTTCGATCGTGAAGTCGTTGAAAATACTCGAAGATGGGCGAATTTGCGATGCGCCTTTCCCCCTGGTGGGTTTAGGCCGGCCTGTCACGGAACCACCACAATCCGTCCTCGGATGATCCCGGACTTCATGGCCTCGTGCGCTTTCCCAGCCTCGGCAAGGTGAAAGGTCGCTCCGATTCGGGCTTGCAGCCGACCCCAGGCGATGAGCTGGTTGATTGTGACGGCAGCGGCTGCTAGGTCACTCACGGGGGCGTTGCTGATGACAAACCCATGGATGCTGACGTCCTTGGTATACATCAGACCAACGGGAAGCACCGGAGTTGCGTCACGACCAGCCATCACGACGATCCTGCCGCCGAGTCGCATCAGGGGTAGGTACGCGGTAAAGTCATTTCGGCCACTATTGTCCCACCACACCCCGACCCCGTCGGGCGCAAGTTCACCGACCTGCTTGTAGACGTCCTTACTGTTGTAGCCCAAGACCTCATCAGCTCCGCAGGAACGGCACCACTCTTCGTCTCGGGGCGAGGCGGTCGCGATAACGCGGGCACCGATGGTTTTGGCTAGCTGGACAACAGCGCTGCCGACACCGCCACCAGCACCTTCGACGCATATCGTTTCCCCAACCTGCAGCCCGGCTTCTCGGACCAGCCCTAGATAGGCGGTGGCCCCAGCATGAAGCACCGCAACGGCCGCAATTGGGTCTACCCCATTCGGTAGTCGATATAGGCGCTCAGAGCTAACGACGGCGTACTCGGAGAAAGCGCCCTGGCGACCCCCGTGACCAAGGCTGTTGCACCAGACGCGTTCTCCAACCTTGTACTCGCTCGCCCCAGGCCCGGTTGCGACGACTGTGCCCACCAAGTCGCGTCCGATCACAAACGGAAATGGGGTGTGCGTTGGGTACGAGCCGGAGCGCACGAACAAATCGACGTGGTTGACCGCGCTAACTTCCATCTGCACCAGCACATCAGTGGGACCTGGCTGTGGAACCGGCAAGAAATCAAATTGAATTTTTTCGGGTCCTCCCAATTCCTGGATGAACGCAGCTCGCATGGTTTTTGGGATACTCACGGATCACCCTTTCTGCATCGCCGGCCCGGGCAAACCGTCCACTGGCTACCCCGCTACCTTGAGATTGCATGCAGCTCAGGACGCGGCGAGGGCCTCATCCGTTGCGCCGCCCCAAGTTTAGACGGAAGACGGAAACGGCGGGGCTCGATGGGTAGTGACTGACACAGCCTCGTTTGCTGGATTTCCGGGACTGTTTACGTCCGAGTGCCAAGTAGCCAAGCAGGGTCGACTCTGGGAGTTCAACGAGGAGGCTCCCTACCCGACCGTCTAATCGGTAGCCATGCCGAGGAGGCTCGTCGGCGTTGAACCCGATACGCGAGTCGTGTCGTAAAATCGCGGCCATTCCCGTGGGAGTGGCGTTCATCAAAATCCAAATGTCCATGTCCATCGCAGAAGTTGGCGTCTTCGATCCTGTGATGCTTTCAATGGGTCGATTTGGAAACTCTTATGTCTCTCAGTAAGGCAACGGCAGGATACACTTGCCAAAGAATGGGCTGTCCAAATCGAAGGCCTATCGAGCGGTGGCACCAGCTACCGTGATCCGACAGCAGTTCAACTGGGCGCCACAAATAATCCAGCGTCTGCGGCGATTGCCTCTGACGTATTAGCTATGGCGGCGGATCAGGCGTGTGGACATGGAGTTAGTTAAGCAACCAGCGCTGCGAGAGCAGCTATCAGGCCTCTCATTTTGATCGCCGATGTCCAGATGACGAGCTCGGGTTATTATTGCCTGAGAGAGCCGGCGGAGATACTTTACTTTTTTGGGAACTCGGCAGATGTAGTGGAGGTTGCTCCATGGATGCGGTTCTGATCAGCGGTGATGCCGAATTCGGCGGAATTTCGCCTTCCAAGGCATACAACTTCGCCCGGATTCATCAACCACTGTTACTGGGAGTGAATCAGCAGTGCCCTAGGTTGCCTTTGGCCACGCTAGTCCCGATTGCCGTCTCCATGGTCAAGCGAGGATCTCCAGTTACAGATGGACAAGTACCACAACCGGCCCATTTCGGCGAGTTCCGCAACTGGGTCCTAGCAGCAAAGGGAAGGGGAATATAACGTGCCCGAAGATACGCTTTACGCGGTGCCGCGGATTTCTCGTAGCGTAACGGCCAATGGCGAAATTTTGCTAAAGTCCGAAGAACCGCTTGGCAACTACCCGGAAAGTCTCATTGAAATGTTGCGGAGCTGGGCCAGCGCTGATTCAAACCATCCGCTGGCAGCAGAGCGTAGACCCGACGGGGGATGGAGCTACTGCAGCTATGGCCAAGCGCTTGCTGGCGCTAACGCAATTGGCCAGGCACTCCTTGACCGCGGCCTGACCCGAGAGAGTCCTTTGATGATTCTTTCAGACAACTCGATAGGCCATCTTCTGATGGCCCTTGGGGCATTGACGGTTGGCGTGCCAGTAGCGCCCATCAGCGTCGCATACTCGCTTCGAAGCCAAGACCATGCGCGAATCAAGGCGATTAAAAAACTTATCACTCCCGGTGCAGTGTACGTCGAAGATGCTGAAAAATTCGGTGCCGCTTTGGCCGCCCTTGGCGGCGATCTGACCGTCTTTGCTGCAAATGCCGGCCCTACCGGTAACTCTTTGGATGATCTGCTCGACACAAAGCCCCGCCTAGATGTCGAAAACGCATTCGAGCGAGTTACCAAAGACACGATTGCCAAGATTCTGTTTACCTCGGGATCCACCGGAACTCCAAAAGGCGTGGTAAACACTCATGAGATGCTTTGCGCCAATCAGCAGATGATGAGGCAGGCTTGGCCATTCCTTACTGTTGAGCGTCCCGTAATAGTTGACTGGCTCCCTTGGAGCCATACCTTCGGCGGAAACCACAACCTGAACATGGTGCTGGCCAATGGCGGAACCATTTACATTGATGACGGGCGGCCAACTCCTGAACTCATCGGGAAGAGCGTTGCAAACTACAGGGCCGTCTCCCCCACGCTGTTATTCAACGTTCCAGCAGGATATGCTCTCCTGGCTCCAATTCTTGAGCAAAACGCCGATGCTGCCAAGGATTTCTTCCGCAATATCCGTCTGGTATTTAATGCTGCGGCTGCGCTGCCCACCACGCTGCGTCAACGACTAGAGGACCTCGCCAGAAAAGTGACGGGCCGTGATATCCCTGTTACGGGGTCATGGGGGACTACTGAGACTTCTCCAGCTGCCACGTCAGCGCATTTTTCATTTTCAGATGCGCGGAGCATCGGAGTTCCGCTTCCAGGTGTCGCGGTCAAACTGGTGCCTTCGGACGATGGGGACACGTATGAACTGCGCGTTAAAGGCCGTTCGATCACACCAACGTACTATCGAAAGCCCGAATTGAACCAGGCGGCATTTGACGCTGAAGGGTACTATCGACCTGGCGATGCGGTGAGCTTTGCCGATCCAGATGACGACAATAAGGGCCTGCTATTTCGAGGACGGATCGTAGAGGACTTCAAACTATCCACCGGCACTTTCGTTCATGTTGGGGCCCTCAGAATCGCGCTGCTATCCGCCGCTCCAGTATTGTCGGACATCGTAATCGCGGGTGAAGGTCGCGACGAGGTCGGTGCTCTGGCATGGTTGAATGAGGCCGAGGTCCGTCGCATCTTATCCTGGTCTCCAAGCCCCGGCGAAGAAATCCTTTATTCCGAGGACCTTGCCAAATACTTGATAGGAGTCTTACGAGAATTCAATCGCGGTTCCGGGTCGTCCGCCAGGATAGAGCGGCTTCTTTTAATGGGTCACCCTCCGAACCTTGACCTGGGTGAGGTTACTGACAAGGGCTCCATAAATCAGCGGCAGGTTCTCGCCAATCGTGCCAACTTAGTGGATCTACTTTATATTGATCCTCCGATACCACAAGTGATCCTAATGGAGGCCGGAAGTTCCAAGAATAGGCAAGAGTAGCGAGCCAACGTGAAAAATAAAAAGCAAACGAAGTCTATTCACTAGTTTGCTCAGACCCGTGGCGACCGTTTTCAGTTGTACCTGCATGGTACTGGACGAAGCAATGAAATATTCCAACGCAGCTATTCCCGCTGCTGTGTACGGTCGTCGAAGATTGCCGGATGACGGGGTTCGCTTGGCGAGGCTTCAAGTATTGATCTCGCCAACCGCTCTCAGATGTGGCAGCACCTAGATTCACTAACTGGTGATCGTGCTATTGGGCGAGGGGTTCGACCCAAATAGAAGGAGGCGAAGACAACGCCTTCAGCCCTGATGACGGCATTGCAATTATTTCAAAAATGTATCAGCAACCTCATTTTGTTCAAATTACAAATGTCTCGAGGTCATATCCGACGCTAACTTCGCCTGAGAAAGATTTTTTGGCATCATCCATGTAGACATCAGGTACACCTCCGCCCACAAGATGAGAAAGGACGAGATGTTTCACATTTGCAAGTCGGGCAATTTCTCCAACTTCCAACGACGAAGTGTGGTAGCTAAGAATACGTTCGAATCTTGCGCGGTCGGCACCGGTCGACTGTTCTATCGAAAGCCTGAGTCCTGCGTCCCACGCAACTTCATGCACCAGTAAGTCCGCATCTTTCGCATACTTAATCAGGTTGTCACATCTTCGAGTGTCTCCGGAGATGACAATCGAGCGCGACGCAATCTCGAATCGAAAACCGAAGGCATGCTTAACTGGTTTGTGATCGACACTAAATGCAGTAATGCGCCAGTTGCCGTTCATTAATGACCAGCCTTCATGGACTTCAATAATCTGAGGTCTGAGACCAGATTCATCCATTGCACCTTCATCACTACGAAGTAAAATATCCTCCTCGTAGGCACTTAAAAGGCGATCGACAAAAACTTTTGTGCCGGGCGGTCCCACCAATAGCGGAGGAGTTCTCCACCAGCGACCTTCCCACCCAGCCCAAAGAACATCTGCTAGACCAGACACGTGATCTGAATGAAGATGCGTTAGAACTATGTGGCTGAATGAATAGACATCGCATTCCGATTCCAGAAGACGGTGAAGCGTGCCAGGTCCACAGTCAACCAGTACTAGATCTCCGTCTATTTCTACAATCTGGCTTGGCCCGTGGCGAGCCTTCCTCGCGATTGGCGTTCCGGTTCCCAAGAGAACCAGCTTGATCAAGAATTCCCGACCAACTGATGAATTCACTGCCTAACAGCCTCCGGTGTCTAAGGTTCACTACTACATGGCAACTGAGACAAGCCTTTACGACCTGACCGCTTGATTAAGGCCGAGGCGAAATCGCAAGCGAGTTCGCTGATAATCAAGGCGCTTCCTGAGGCGCCGTTATCTTATATTACAAGAAACGGCAGCTTTGAAAATGGGCTGGAATCCCTTCCCAGCGCGGCCGATTGCGACTTCATGCCAAGTTGTAATTCTGCCAAAAGCGCAAAGTTAGCGGAATTGAATTTTTGGCAAATTTCATCCCAACGGTGAACCGCCAGGCCCAGACACCAAAGTGTTGAAAGTCTTGTCTTGCGCATTCCAAATGGTTATGTATATATCCGAGGGAAGGATCCCTCGATGGTCGTTGACGGAGAAGTTGTAGTCCGCAAAGAGACCGGGTGCAGAATGCAAATTTTGCATGTAGTTAAGCAACTGGTTCGCATTGGCAGACACCCCTAACTTTTTGACCGCGTTGATCAGAAGTTGCGCCGGATCCCACGCCAGTGCCCATGCATCGCTCGGCACGCCTCCGCTTGCCTTAACTGCCTGGTCAAAGCTCATCACTTCCTGCCTGACGGCCGGATTGGTTATTTGCGAGTATGGAATATCAAGCAGTGCGGTAAAGAAATATAACTTATCCGGCAGGAGATTAGACAGATGCGCTAGCTCGGCAGGAACCTGATTTGCATTGGTAGTCAGCGTCGGAATGTTTTTCATTCCCAGCTGAGACATTCCTTGCAGAACGGTTCCAAACGGGGTACCAGCGGTCCAGACCACGAGCGCCTGCGGCTGAACAGCTTTGATCACAGACAGTTGAGTGGCGACACTCGACGCAGATGGATCGAATGTCTCGTTCGCAACTAAGTGAATGGAGGAAAACTTTGGCTGCGCGAGTGCGGCTTTCAGTTGGGTAAGTCCGTTTACCCCATTCGAGTCAGTAGATGTTATGACGGCGATCTTCGTCCATCCCTGTGACTTGAAGAAGGTCAGATATGCCTGCGTATTAAAATCTGAAGGAGTACCAGCTGAAAAGACCATGCTGCCCGGCTTCGGGTGCACCACAGGCGTGAGGTCGTAGACAAGCGGGCCGTTCGGTCCGGCCATGGCGTCGACGGGCAAGTCAGTTTGACCAAGCGAACCGACGAGAAGAAATGGGACTTTGGCAGCTACAAGAGGACTCGCAAGCGATACGGAGAGCGACGGAGAAGTCTCGTTGTTCTCAATTTCCATCTTTACCGGATGTCCTTGGATCCCGCCAGAAGCATTCACCTGGCTGGCCAAAACTTGGAGCGCCTTAGCTTCTGCGGCGCCCAAAAATGAACCCGGTCCTGTTTCTGAAACGATTGCATGGATTATGTAGGGAGTTCCCGACGCAGCCCCGCTCGTCTGAGGAATACTCCTTGCCGAAGTAGTCGCCGAAGCTGAACTGCCGTTTTGACTACCGCAGGCTGAAAGTAGAACCAAGCATGTTAGCCCCATTACTAGCAACTTCTGACGGTGATGCATCCGCAGCCTCGAGAATGCCGGTAAAGCCATTTCCCCTCCTAAATGGAATTAAAACTTTAGGTCACCATTTCTGATCACCTTGGCGCCATAATCTTAGCGCCGAAGTATAAAGATTAGGTACTTTTTTGTCTAGTGTCAAATTAATGACGAATTTAGCAAGTATATGGTGTAAAACCGCCGCTGAATAGGGCCAAAATCAATGTCCAGCTAATTGCTCTTCAGCCTTTTGCGGGGTATTCCGTTTAACCAGGTCTCCCTCGATTGAAGAAAGCGAAATTGCTTTGCCCCGCGGCGGGATAGTCCTGGATTCGAACGCAGTGCTCCAATTGGGGCCGCCTGACGTGACCCTCGGGCTAGCTTTTTTTACTGGCAACTTCGTGTTTTTCGTCTCGTTTCAAAAGAATCGAAAACGTCTGGAACACTCAAGCGATTGCCGACAAGATCGGCAAAACTACCAATGTCATTTTGACCGGAAACCACGACCGCGTCGATGTGGAGAAGTATCTAAACGGCGCCTGCGTGACCGAGACAAAGCCAACGATCCCGAAACTGAAGAGATCCCGCGTCTCTATTTAACCCTTGGCAAGGTAGAAAGTGCATTGTGTACCCTCAGGAGCAATTTTGGACTGTACCCGTCAGCGACGACCTGGGTGTACAACAGCTGCGCATCTTTTCAATTCCTTGCGCTTAGCCACCAGTCTAGGTCAGTCCTCCCATTTCGAGATATGGTGTGCTCCGTGCCACATCCACGCCGTTGGGGCTTCTGGCATTTACAACATTGGCGTCGGACGCGACGGGACGATCTACTTGTTATTCCGATTGCGCGGCTCTGAAAGCTCAATCAGGTCAAAAAGTGACGCAGCAATTGATTCCGCTTCCAATGCGAATTTCTGTGCCAAGGATTGGAAGACATGTTCGGCTCGAAATGCTGGCCAGTCCGCAGGGAGGTAGTCTGCAGGCAGCCGGGGATTTTGACGCACTAGCTGAAGCCACTCCGTGTGGATAAGAAGCTGGCGGGCTAAATCATCTGGCCAGTCCAGCCATGGGTTAGATGAATCCCAGTTCTTCAGAAAATTATGATAGCTCGTGGCAATAGTGTCTAAATCAAACGCCCGATTCACAATCTCGGCTGCGTCAGTAGGCGCTTCCGGTCTTGCAAACATGACCGTCACAAATTCTGACAGACCCAATTCCGCGACCATGTCGGCAACTTGAACCTTGCCCGGAGCGATCCAAAGACCTGGCTGAAGAAGCCCGAAACCGGCCCAGATTAGGCTGGATCGCAAGTCATGACGCTCACGACGGCAATCATTGGGAAGGGAAAATCCTACTAACGTCCAAGTTTCATCCCAGTCCCTGTTTACAGCACCTGTCTCCCAAACTCGATTGTACCCATCAACTAATATGCGTTCTCCGCGTTCTGTCACCCCAAAATACATTTTCCGTCCGCGCTTGTGGCGCATCAGTAACTCCCGCCGCACCATCCTTGCAAGGGTGCTCCTGACCGCGTCTTCTGAGATTCCTAGCCGCCCAAAAATGTCAATAATGCTTCCGGAACAAATTGCAGAGGAACTATCTCTTAGATATAACCCGAGAAAACTCAACATGACGGACTGGGGTCTACGAAACGTGACAGATTCTTGGTTAGTCTCATCCTTCATGACGTCCTCAGTTTCCATGTAATCAGTTTACAACAGAATTATTCTCGCTTGGTTTGGAGGAAACTACTGAAGAACGACCTGTTCGAGTTCCCGGGCAATTTTGGGGATACATCCTTGTTGTGGGAGACACAGGGTACCCAAAATTTGACAAATCTTATTAGGTCTAACTGGGAACCAGAAAATCCACCATTCTCGGCATAAAATTGACGAGGATACATAGAACGCCTAATATAGAAGGATATAAATCAAAGGGGAGCCGAATGGATTTATCTGGCAAAGTTGTTGTAATCACCGGAAGCGGCCGTGGCCTCGGCCTTGCATATGCAAAAGCACTGGCGGAATCGGGTGCTGCACTCGTCATAAATGACGTTGATTCGCGCGCCGCAGATGCGGCTGTAAGCGAAATCGTTGCGGCTGGCGGAAAGGCAGTGTCGCTGGTAGCAGCTATCGGTGATACCGACTCGGCTGAAATGCTGGTTTCCACAGCAGTTGAATCATTCGGACGCCTAGACGTGATGATAACGAATGCCGGAATCCTACGTGATCGCGTGTTATGGAAGATGTCTGACTACGATTTTGACGCTGTCACCAAGGTCCATCTTCGCGGGACCTTCACCTGCGCTCGTGCCGCTTCGATACAGATGCGCAAACAAGGGGACGGAGGCCGTCTTATCCTCATCTCATCTCCTGCCGGCCAGAGAGGCAACTTCGGCCAGACCAACTATTCAGCGGCCAAGGCCGGAATTGTAGCCTTCGCCAGGACCTGGGCCTTGGAACTTGCCAAATCCAACATAACCGTCAATGCGGTCGTGCCGGTTGCAGCCACCGAGATGACCAAAACAATTCCCGCCTTCGCGCCAATCATCGAAGAATTCGAACGCACAGGAGTACCCTTTCCGGATTGGGTACGCAAGGATGAAGGGATGGGAACGGTAGAGGATGTGACCGGCCTAATCACTTTTCTCGCCTCGGACGCATCTGCTAGCATCACCGGCCAAGCTATTGGCATTGGAGGCGATAGATTATCGATCTGGTCGC
>JAJYFX010000038.1 GCA_021785315.1 Actinomycetes bacterium
CGAGTCTGTTGATCCCGCGTTGAGCTTGGCTTCGATATCATCGTGCGCCGCCGAACCGATTGCCAGATTGTCGAGGACTCCGGAATCGGCGAGTTCGCTGACAGCAGCAGCCCTCGCTTGGAGCCCTGTTATCTTGTCCTGGGCGCGGTCGATCATCATGGAAACATCGGTCATATTCTCGGAAAGTCCGGTCAGGCCTTCCATTGCATTCGTGGATGCCTTGGCGGCCGTATACTGAGCCTTCATACTGTCTTTCTGAGACCTGAAGAGTTCAAGTTTGGCCTGGAGCTGTTGTCCGGTGCCTTCGAGAGATTGCTCCTGTGACTTAAGTTGTTCGATCTGAGGAGTCAGCTGGTCAATCTGGCTCTTTACCGTCGTGGCCCTGGTAAGCGCGGTCCGTGCCAAATCTTCCTGCCCCTGTTGGAGCGCTTGACGAGCCTGACCCTGGAGTTTGTCGTATTGCGCAGCCAATGTGGCCTGCTGTGCTTCCAGGCGCTTCTGCGAAGTAAGCACGTCGGCGATGGATCTTCTTACTTGTTGGAGGTTTTCCAGCATCTTTTGATAGGACAGATCCAGTGCCTGGGTAGGATCTTCAGCTTTGTTAAGGGCAGCATTGGCCTTTTGTTGAAAGACCTGTGACATTCTTTTGAAGAGACTCATCGAAATTGCTCCTGACCTAAAAGCTGGGGTAAAAGGGTTAGGTTTAATGTAGCGCTAAAATCTATGTTTTGCATGTGCAGATATTGACAACTTCTTCAAGTGGCTCCTCGGGAGCTGTATGAATAGGCAGCATCACTAGATTCATGTAACAGATATGTACAGTGCACAATATTTAATTGTAGAGGAGCGTCGATGCCGATAGACAGGTCCAGGAGTTGGACCAAGACGCTTCTTCATTTTGACTTCACATTATTTCTGGTGACAGTGTCAATCGCCTTTCTTGGCGTGATTATGATCTACTCCGCCACAAGGGAAAAGCTGTCTCTGGCCGGCCTAAGTCCGTATTCATACCTTGAACGGCAGGCCATCTATGTCGTTATTGGCGTCATCGTGATGTTTGTGCTAGTCACGATCGATTATCATCAGCTTGGAAGTCTTGGATTTGTGTTTTACGGTGGGGTCGTTCTGGCTCTGCTTGCGGTACTTACCTCGATCGGCAAAAGAGCGCTGGGTTCGCAGAGATGGTTTCAGATAGGTCCGCTTCAGCTCCAGCCGTCTGAATTTGCAGCACTCGCGATAATATTTGCGATTGCCGTCTTTCTGCAGGCTCACGATGAAGACGAGATGACGACGTCCCTGATCGTAAAGATTCTTCTTCTCGCCGGTATACCGATGCTTTTGGTGGTCAAGCAACCGGATATTGGAACTGCGCTTGTCATGGGCGTAGTGCTCTTGACTATGCTGGTGCTGGCCAGGGTATCGTTTGTTTGGCTCTCAGTTCTGTTGGTTGCCGGAGCGGTTGCTGTCGTGCTAGTGGTCTCTTTGGGAATTCTGCAGAAGTATCAGCTGCAAAGGTTGACTTCATTCGTCAATCCAAACACGTCAACTCTGCAAAGTGGTTACAACCTCGCGCAGTCAAAGATCGCAATTGGATCCGGCGGCCTTATTGGCAAAGGGCTGTTTGAGTCGTCGCAGACAAACCTTTCTTATGTGCCGGAACAGCAGACAGATTTCATTTTTACAGCTGTTGGAGAGCAGCTTGGCTTTGTGGGCGCTGGCGGACTGCTTTTGCTGTATGGTTTCATGAGCTGGCGAGTCTGGAGCATTATGAAGCGAGCCAAGGATACTTTGGGAAAGATGCTAGTCGGCGGCGTACTGGGATTTTTGGCCTTTTCAATATTCCAGAATGCCGGCATGACTATGGGGATCATGCCAATAACCGGTATCCCGCTGCCCTTTCTCAGCTACGGCGGATCGGCTGCACTGGCCTTTTTCGCATCCATAGGGCTGGTACTTAATGTCGGCATGAGGAATCCGCGATGACCATGGAAACATCGGGAGACAAAGACGCGTCAACCCACGTTTCAAGTCTGGCAGATGAACCCGACAGTACTGCGGCCGAACACCTGCTAGGTCCGCCGGAGCGGCTTCCGATGTTCCGGCAGGCAGTCGTTTCTGAGGTTACGGTAAAACTACCCGAGACTTTTGGCAGGCTGTCATTCAGAGAGCTGGATGAACCCAAGCGCAGTCTTACAATTCCGATTTCGATGGATCAGGCCGGCATGATTGCCGGTCTCCTTGCTGGCGTGAAACCTCCCAGGCCGATGATGGGGGACCTATTCTGCGAGGTAATGGTAGCCTATGATTTCAGTCTTGCTGTGGTGCAGATCATTGGCGTAGAAAATGGAGTGTATCTGGCTCAGGCTACCTTCACTACTGCAGCCGGAAGGCCAAAGGTGTTTCCATGCAGGCCGTCAGATGGGGTAATCCTCGCCCTGGGCCAGCCATTGCCGGTTCCGGTACTCATCGACGAGGATCTCTTTGCGTGACTTGGTTTGGGTCTCCGTGAGGGTCAGCTGTTTCCCTCGTGGGATATCCTCATCAGGATGGCAATAAGCACATAGTTGGCTACCAGCGAGGATCCGCCGTAAGCCACGAATGGAAGTGTCACCCCGGTCAGCGGCAGAAGTCCCACGATTCCTGCCATGATGAAGAACGACTGCAGGCCGATGATAAGTGTGAACGAAGCCGCCAGTAGTTTGGAGAAGTCGCTCCGTGCCCTGAGCGCTATCCGAAGGCCGGCACCTACCAAAAGCAGAAACGCAAAAACAATTGCTGTGGTTCCTAATAGACCCATTTCTTCGCCGATTGCGGCAAAGATGTAGTCGCTGACTACTACCGGTATCAATCCCGGGTGCCCGCGACCCAGGCCCGTACCGCCAACCCCTCCGTATCCAAGCGCGAACTGACCCTGGATGGGTTGATAACCGATTGTGCTCGCATACTTCCAGGGATTGATCCACACTATTAGCCGTTCTTTGACATGAGTGAAAATCACGGAGGCAAATACGGTTCCAATTGCGAAGAGGCCGCCGCCAAGCAGCAAGTATGATTTCCTCGACGTTGCCAGCCAAAGAGTGATTATAAAGACTAAAAAGATCAGAAGCGAGAATCCGATGTCTTTCTCTGCGGTCATGATAAGGATCGAGACGCCCCATGCGGCAAATATCGGTCCAAGCGCTCGGATTTCGATGAGCGTCACTTTTCTGTCGTCCCCGACAGGGTGACCAAGGAGCTCCCTTTTCTCCACGAAGTAAGAGGCAAAAAAAACAGCGAGTAGCAGCTTTGCGGCTTCGACCGGCTGAAAGGTTATCGGGCCCAGATGGGCCCAAAGCCTCTCCCCGTTTATGTCGACGCCCACCTTGGGAACAAGGGGAAGCATAAGAAGGCCAATACCGGCGAGGCCGAGGAGATACCTGTATCGGTCGAGAACCGCAGAGTTGCGTATGAAATAAAGAGCGGAAATATAGCCAAAAACACCGACCGCGCTCCATATTGCCTGCAAAATGGCTTCGTGGTAGTCGATCCGAGTGATCATTACGAAGCCCAGTCCGTTGAGCAGCGAGGCAATTGGCAAAATGATCGGGTCGGCATTAGGGGCCAATATTCGCGTGCCTAAGTGGGCTGCAAGGCTAAGGGCGATGAGTGCTACGAGAATTGGGATTACATTGCTGGGCATTATGGCGCTTTTGCCCAAAGATGCGACTATATAAGCGGATACGGTGATAATTATGGAGATGATCAGAAGGCCAAGTTCTGTGGAACGCCTCCTGTTTCCAGCGCGAAGTCGGCGCCAAACCCTCCAGCCGTTCCCTCTGACCTGCGGTGTGGCTAAAAGATTTCCTGGATTCATATTGGCTCACTCGCTTGCGGGTCAAAATGCGCTAAACAAATAGTAGCGGCTAACGAAGGGTTAGTTGGTTGATCGGCATGTCGAAACTCGTGGATATTTGGTATTTCCGCCGATAAAAAGCCACTCATTTCTTGCAGAAATGAAATAGCCTTTCGGTATGGGTTCAAATTCGACCTCTATGGTGGAAAGCTTTGGAAGTTCCCGGTTTATCAATCGTGAGCTGTCCTGGCTTGATTTTGCTTCGCGTGTGCTTGAGCTCGCAGAGGACAAGACGGTCCCTCTTTTGGAGAGGGCCAAGTTCCTGGCGATCCTTTCTGACGGTCTTGACGAGTTCTTTCAAGTAAGGGTAGCTGGGCTAAAGGATCAATTAGCGGCAGGAGTACGCTCTTTGAGTCCCGATGGTCTTTCCGTAAAGGAACAGCTTCAGGCAGTGCGGCAGAAAGTTCTTCAGATTACCGAGAGAATCAACCAGTTATACAAAGAAGGCTTGGCGCCTGCACTTTCGGAGGCAGGCATCATGCTCTTGGACTGGGATGATCTTGCGTTCGAAGACAGGGAGTATCTCGTCGGGGTCTTTAAAAAAACAGTGTTTCCGGTGCTGACCCCATTGGCGGTGGATCCTTCCCACCCATTTCCCTATATTTCCAACCTTTCGCTCAATCTTTTAGTCAGAGTCACCGATCCGGTCTCAGAGATATCGAGATATGCACGTGTCAAAGTTCCGGCGATTCTGCCTCGATTTGTCGGACTTCCTGATGGACTGAGGTTTGTTCCGCTTGAGCAGTTGATATCCGCTAATGTTCGTCAGCTTTTTCCCGAAATGGAAGTAGGTGCGCAGCACATATTCAGGGTGAGCAGAAATGCCGACCTGACCCTCGAGGAAGAGGAGGCGGATGACCTGCTTGCCTTTGTGGAGATGGAACTGAGACGGCGCAGGTTTGGCAGGGCGGTGAGACTGGAGTTCCAGGGGACGCCGGATCCGGACGTGGTAGCTTTGCTGGTCAAGGAGCTACGGTTGCATCCGGATGACGTTTATATACTCGATACTCCACTTGATTTGAGCGGCCTCTGGAGTGTGTACAAGATCATGCGTGCGGATCTGCATGATTTGGACTGGGTACCTGTAACTCCTTTGTCGTTCGGCGACGTCGATTCGGGCTCGATTGACGTATTCGCTATGCTACGCACAGGCGACGTGTTGGTGCACCATCCGTATGAGTCGTTTTCCGCCACCGTCGAAAGATTCATTGAGCAAGCAGCTAATGATCCGGATGTCCTTGCAATTAAGCAAACCCTATATAGGACTTCCGGGGACTCGCGCATAGTGGCATCACTTATTCAAGCGGCTGAGTCGGGCAAGCAGGTGGCAGTTCTGGTCGAGGTGAAGGCCCGCTTCGATGAGCAGGCCAATATCGGCTGGGCAAGGGCACTTGAAGAAGCCGGAGTTCATGTAGTTTACGGACTGGCAGGTTTGAAGACACATCTAAAAGCGGTCCTAGTCGTGCGCCGTGAAGACGATGGTTCAACTTTGCGTTACTGTCATTTGGGCACAGGTAACTATAACTCCAAGACCGCTAAGTCATATGAAGATATCGGACTTTTGACGTGCAACCCGGAATTCGGTGCGGATCTTTCCGAGGTGTTCAATCTTCTAACCGGGTTTTCGAAAAGGCTGGAATACAAAAAATTGATTTTGGCGCCTGGCCTTCTCAGGGCAAAGATGTTGGAGTTCATTACTGAGCAGATTCGCATGGGCGACGCCGGACGAATCGTAATCAAAGTCAACGGTCTCATCGATCCCGAAGTGATCGATGCTCTTTACATGGCGTCCAATGCGGGTGTAAAGGTTGATTTGCTTGTTCGGAGTATCTGCTGTCTGAGGCCGGGTGTTCCGGGGCTTTCGGAGAACATTCGCGTGAAATCTATTGTTGGAAGATTCTTGGAGCACTCAAGGATCTTCATCTTCGGCGATCTCAATAGCAGCTCAGCCAAAGTCTTGGTCGGATCTGCTGACCTAATGCAAAGGAATCTTGACCGCCGGATCGAGGCACTTTTCCCGATCGAGGATTCGCACCTGCGCAGACGTGTCGTAGAGATTGTCAGCCTCGACCTTGAAGACGACAGCGCATCTTGGGAGCTTTCTGAAAAGGGTGACTGGACAAAGCAATTGGGTCCGAGACTTATTACGGCACAGGCCCGATTTCAAGAGCTTGCATTGGAAAGGGCGACCCCGATAAGAAGGCATGTAAGACGACTGTGGTTTAAGTCGGGTGTCGGTAAATGAGTTTTGAGATTGAGACCAAGCTGTCTGCGTCAGACAACTTGGTACTGCCACCTATTAATTTGACGGCTGCCGGGCTTCGAAAAATCGACATGCCGACGAAACGGACTCTTACGACCTATTTTGACACGGAGGACTTTGATCTTTTCTCATGCGGCGCTGCGCTGCGGTTCAGGAGAAGTGCTGGCGCAGGTTTGGATGAGACTGGAATATGGACTTTGAAGTTTGGCCCGCCCGCCAAGGGCTATACGAGTTCGAGGTCCGAATTCGAAATTGAGGCTTCCGGCAGGCAAGTGCCCAAGGAATTCGTGCCGGCTCTAGCGGTTTTTGGCGCGGCTTTAGAAATGAATGAGCTTGCCTCACTCGCGGCCGTCAGGCGGATTGTTATTTTTGAAGCCGCCGACGGATTGCCAGTAATTGAGCTTGATGATGATCTTGTTGAGATCGTCGACGGGCCGAACAAGGGATTGCGTTTCAGGGAAATCGAAGTCGAGCATAGGGTTGATGGATTTGGAGAGCAGTGTGAGCAAATAGTCCAACTTCTGCTATCCGCAGGGGCATCCTATGCAGAGAGTTCTTCCAAGCTGGAACAGGCTCTAGAGAATCGTCAAAATCATGCGTTTTTTTCAAAGTTGCTCGCACGGTATGAGAACCAGGCGGTCGGCCAGCTCAGCTTACTTGCTTGCCTAGTCCTCGAAAATTTCGAGGACTCAGAGGCTCAGATGAAGTATTTAGCTAAGGTGCTGGTGACGGGCCTGCAGGAGGAAAGTGTCCGACGGTTCATCACCGGATTGGTCTCCCGAATAGCGGAGTGCGGACCGTTGTCAGGTGGCAAGGGTTCAGGTCGATTTCAGGTGATCGACGAACAAGTGATTTTGCTGTCCGAAGATCTCCGCAACAACGCCGGAGGCCATTTGAAGAGCCCATCGTTAGCAAATCTCGCGGTAGACAAGGTTTCAGAATTTGTTGCTGGCAAGGCGCTGTCATATCGCAGAGAAGCTAGGCCGGATTTGGAGGTCTATGCCGATCTTTTAGCTGACTTAGCAAACCTGCCTAAGGCAGCGTTTCACACCGGGGATGACATGATCGAGGCTTTTATCGGAAATTGGTCTTAACGGCACTTTGTGTGTTTAGCTGTTTCCCATCGGAAATTGTGCCACCAGAGAGGGATGGTTGTTGATGACAAGCTCGGCAAGTCGCTCGGATCGAGGGCCATCATTTTCGAAGATCACAGAAATGGTGAATCCAAATCAGGCTGAATCGGCAGTTACAATCGCGGCCCTGGACTTGGGATCCAACTCATTTCACCTAGTGGTGGCCCGAGCGATATCCGAGAAAAGCTTCGAAGTCCTGCTTAAGGAGAAGTTGATGATCCGGCTGGGAGACGTCGTTTCCAAAGTTGGCTACATTGATGAGCTTCACATTAGATCCGTGATTGATGCAATTCGTTCATTTAGGACTTTGGCTGAATCTTTGGGCGCAAGTGAGCTGGTCGCACTGGCAACTTCCGCATTTCGCGATGCGGAGAATTCATCTGAGGTTGTTGATCTCATCGAAGGCGAGACCGGCGTTTCGGTATCAGTTATCTCTGGGTCCAAGGAAGCGGGGCTCATCTTCAAGGCCATCAGCACCTCCGTATCCTTCCAAGATGAGGTCGTGATGTGCGCCGATCTTGGCGGCGGAAGCCTTGAGCTCATAATCGGGACGCAGGGCGAGCTTCTCTGGTCGCACAGTTTAAATCTCGGAGTCGGTCGGCTCACGGCAAAGTTTCTCCAACGCACAGATGAGCTCTCGGCTAAGGATATTCAGAAGATGCGCCGGTTCATACATGAGGCGCTTTTGCCGCATTACGAAGCTATTAAGGCTTTTTCACCGTCAACCCTGATTGGCTCATCGGGAAGTTTTCTCAATATTGCGCGTATGGCGATTTCTGCACAGCGCCCGAATATCGATCCAAAGCTGCTCGAGGATTTGAACCAGGTCTCGGTTAAGCGCTCAGCTCTCAAGGTGACTGGCAGGACGATACTAAAGAGCAGTGCTCAGGAAAGGCTTGCAATTCCAGAGCTAGACCCAAAGAGGGTTGATATTATTCAGGCCGCAGTCTTGGTCCTCGACGAACTTATGCAAATGTTTAGCTTCAAGGCGCTGACTCTTTCGGAGTGGGCCCTCAGGGAAGGAATAATTCTCTCCGAGCTAGAAGGTTATGAGTCTTTGGCGGGTGGTATTGATTCCATCCGGCATGCCTCCGTGATGGGAGTAACTAAGCGATTTACATGGAACAGCTTCCATGCCGAGCAAGTGGCGAAACTGGCCCTTTCTCTTTTTGACCAGACGGCGTTTCTTCATGGCCTGTCTGAGACGGAGCGGGAATTGCTATTCTATGGTGCACTTCTTCATGACATCGGCGAGCATATCGCGATGGAGGATCATGACAGGCATTCGGCATACCTGATTGAGAATTCGCGATTGAGAGGCTTTACGCCTCAGGAGAAATGGGTTTTGGTCTGTCTCGGTAGATTCCATCGCCGCGGTTATCCAAAACCAGATTTTGCTCCGTTTGATCACCTGAGCGCGGATTGGCAGTCGGTAGTGGTGAAGCTAGCTGGAATTCTTAGATTGGCTGATGCCCTGGACCGTTCTCATGAGGCCGTTGTGGATTCGGTAAGGGTCGAGATCGAAAAGGATCGCATGATCATCTATTTGAACACCGACGGTGATTTCGAGCTGGAGTCGTTTGGGCTGCGCAGAAAGCGGTCTTTGTTCGAGCAGACCTTTGGTGTCAAGGTGTCGCTCGGTCTCGACTGAGTTAACATCTGCTGAGTGTCGGCTTGCAGTAGAACGATCAGCCCGGGTGGTCGAGGCAAATCTAGGTCGTTGCTCATTGCTTCGGGTGCTTATTCGAGTCGCAGCGCAGCCGCGCTGCTGATCGCTTGATTGTAAAGATACGGAAGCCTGAACACGTTTCCGTAGAGTCCAACGGCCGAGTGGGAAAATCCGCTTAGGTGGCTGCCGTAACGGCAGTCATAATGGCTGCACGGATGTGGCGTTAGTTATCCTCGGGGATCCTCGAGATCTTTGGCTATTATGTTTGGATTCAGCTTTGAAGCTGAGAGACGTTTGCTCTGCTTGGTGCGTTTCCTGTCTGAAGAGGAAGGACCTATCCCTAACGAAAGATAAGCAAGAGCGCCACCGGGAATGGGGAGCCAGAAATTGATCAGACGGTAAGAGATGACTCCGAGGATCGCTACTCCGCGCGGAGTTCCAAAACCCACGAGGGACGTCGTTAGTGCCGCCTCGACCACACCTAGCCCTGCGGGGGTTACGGGAATGACCGCCAAGATGTTGGCGATTCCGTAGGAAACCAGCAGGCCGTCGATATTGACGAAATGTCCGAATGCGGCCAAGAAGATCCACAGCGAGGCTGCGTCGAATATCCAGTTTGCCACGGCCCATGTCAAAGCCTTTTTAAGTAATGGTGGGTCTGAGGCAAGGCTGCGGAGTCTTTCCGAAATGTGCTGAAGCGTGCTTTCGATTTTTGCTTGGCTGAGGTAGGGAAGTTTGGAAAACAAACCAACAATTAGCCGCGTGAAGCGTCGTTCGCCTCGTGTAAATGCGACGATCAAGACGCAAAAAAGCAAGATGAGCAAAATTCCAACGAGGGTAACGCTGAGATATACCGCGTTGAAGCCCCAGATTGGAATTGAGATTATTAGGGCTACCCAGAAGATGAGATTCAGTACAACCGCCGAGCCGATTCCTTGAACTGCAATTGCGAACGCAGCATCTGCGGCTCGGACTCCCTGCGT
>JAJYFX010000403.1 GCA_021785315.1 Actinomycetes bacterium
AACGGCTTGAGCACACCTGGCGGGCGCGATCGCGGCTCAATGGCTCAAATCAGCCATAACTCCAATTAGCGTCTCGGTATCTGCGACGACGCCACCTTCAGGCTGGCCGATTCCGTTGAGCACGATAAATCTGACCCCGTTTCGGTACTTCTTGTTTCGCGACCATACCCTGTTGAGATCATCGACGGAAAAGGCCTTCGCCACCGGCAAGCCGTATAGCGAGAGCACCTCTCGATGCAGATCCAGCAAATCCTTGGAAATCCTTCCCTGGCGAAATGACAGATACGCGGCGGCCATCATCCCTAATGACGTAGCATCGCCATGGCGATCAGGTCCTGCGGGAAGCAACTGTTCAAAGGCGTGGCCGAAGGTATGTCCATAATTCAGGTAAATTCGTTCTCCCTGTTCACGTTCGTCCGCAGTAACAATCGCCGCCTTGATCATGGTCGAACGGTAGACGACATCGCCCACTAGCGCAGGCAAACCTTCGCTAATCTCCTTGTGCGCAGTTCGAAGAGTCTCAAGAAGCTCGGAGTCTGCAATCAGCGCATGCTTGATCATCTCCGCTAATCCGGACCTGAATTCGAAATCTCGATGAACCACGGCGTTTGACACGTCTGAGATAACCACCGACGGTTGATAAATGGTCCCAACCATATTCTGTCCGCTTGACAAGTTGACGCCATTCTTTCCACCAATGGCGGAATCAACCTGCCCAAACATTGTGGTGGGAATAAGTGCCAAGTTCATGCCCCGGCTGTACGTTGCAGCTACAAACCCGGCTAAATAGCATATAGACTCGCCACCCAGTCCTATTATTAGGTCGTCGCGATGCGCTGAATACTCCGCAAGGTCCTCACAGACCGACTCGACTGTTGCAAAGCTTTTTGCCTTGTCCCCAGAAGGCGCGCAAATTGAGATGATTTCGTAATTCGAATTTGCCAGAGCCAGCTTGATATTGTTGACCGTCACCAAATCGGGTTCAGAGTAAATCAAAAAAATCCTCTTAGCATGGCTGAGCTCAGGCAATAGCTGAGACAAATGCTCCAAAAGCCCGGCACCGATGTGCACCTGATGTGCTCCACCCATTGGAGCAACCAAAACGCTCTTAGTCCCTGCGGGCACTGACGCCGGAGTCGTCACCTTGGAAATAATGTCAATGACTATCTGCTCGGGACGCCTGTCGCCTGTATGCATAGTGAGCTTTGACACCCTAGCGTAAAAAGGAAGACGGCGATTGTAGATATCACGAATATTGGGATTAGCCATCATTGGCCGGTAAGTATCGTGTCCGATGCGCAGTACCGCTTCGTCATACTCTACTTCCAAATAAACCACCATCGCAGAGTCAAGCACCAGCCGCGTTCCGGGATGTTCGATGGCACCGCCACCCAAGGCTATGACGGCATCAGGACCATTTAATGTCTCGACAATCGTGTCATGCTCAATCTTGCGGAATGCCGCTTCGCCATGCTCGTCAAAGATCTGACTGATTGAACGGCGCTGCTGCCTCTCAATGAGTATGTCAACATCGACAAATGGAACCCCGAGCTTTTCTGCCAACAGATAGCCAATGGTAGTTTTGCCGGCACCCATAAATCCAACTAAAACGATCATATCGAATCCTTCAGCCCGTTCATCAGCCGGGCATTTGCGTGCTCTCCAGTCAGCGCTTCCTGATAAAGATAGCAACATGCGCCATTCGCCCTGAAGGCTACAACATTACCACTCTCGGCGTTATGGCTGATCTGCCGAGTGCAATTGACGCTCCATCGGCTCCAATTTAACTGCGTTGGAAACAAACAGGGGATGGAAGCCAAAAGGTTTTATGATTTGAACAATCACCCTCACCTGAAACTCAACTTTTTGCTCTAGAGTTATTGCGTGAAGTTGCCAGGTTTGAATCGCTTGCGACATATAAAGTACAGTGCCCGTAATACGATAATTGCAGTTGGAATGGCGGTCCTAGTCATAGCAGCGGGGGTAACTTTCGCTGTCGTTGCCGCTAACTCCAGAATAAATCCGGTCGTGTCTCGAGGAGCGGTCAAAAAATCAGTCACTGGTTCGACTACGAGCATTCCCGCCACTGTCTATAAAGCACCACCCGGACCCTTATATTCTTCAGCGATCGTTGCCGAGAACAAAAAGCCCGGAACCAGCGCTTGGCGCATAACCGGTCACCAGACTCCGACAAATATTGAGGGATATGCATCTAAAGTCAGTGTTGACCAAGGGCACAGCTTCACCCTCTTTGTATCGACGACTTCATCCAGCTTTGTAGTCCAGGCATATCGAATGGGCTATTACCAGGGTCTTCTTGGCAGGCTCATATGGACTTCCCAAAGCCTCTCAGGCTTCCAGCAATCCCCATGCCCGTTGCTTGCTCCCAGTAATACCGTGGAATGCAACTGGAAACCCTCGCTTAAAATTCAGACTGATTCCACATGGTTCCCGGGCGACTATTTGCTGAAACTGGTAGGCGATAACGGTGCGCAGAAATGGGTGCCAATAACAGTCAGA
>JAJYFX010000404.1 GCA_021785315.1 Actinomycetes bacterium
GAAACACTTCTCCCCAAACGGCCATCGTACCCCCAGGCAACTGCCAAATTTAAAAGATAGCCCGAATCGAATAATTCAGGATTTTCTGTCTCAAACCGATTTGTCTAGACAATCCTAGTCAGGACATGGCATTGATATAAATCGCATCAATCAGTTCAACCGTTCGGCAGCGAACACGAACCGCCAAGAAACTAAAGTGCTTTGCCTCAAGCCGCTAGGACGAGGTCCGACTCTAAAATCACGGCCAGTTCATCTCTGAATCCAAGACTGAGCTCCAAAACCAACCACAGAAATCACCCAGTCCGTCATTTAGGCGAGAAAACCAAGCAAGACTTTAAGGGTTCTTAGACTGGAACGCCGATAGAAGGCGCGGCCGTTTACTTCCGGACAACCGGCACTCTCAAACTACAAATCAAACCCAACCTCAAATTTATTTCGAAAGCCCAAAGCCCTTGAGCAGCTTCCTGGTAAACGACATCTGCTTTGCGTATACCTTTCTCCGCGCGACCCTCTTTGCATAGGATGCGGGGCCTTTGGAAGCGGCTCTAAGATTGTTAGACAGACGAGCAGCCTTGTAAAACTGACTGGTTAAACCTGATCTTCGAGCCATTCATTCATCCTTTCGATCCGCCACTCTATATAGTTTTACAACATTTGCATTGCCGCGTCGAGATATAACCCAACCAAAATCGCCTGGCTCAAAATTCTCTTCATGGGGGCGAGGAATGAGGACCGCACAACGCCGGCAAGCAAAACGAGCGAAGCCACTTACTGGATTCTTAAGAAAGCGAAGATAAAGTATTCGGAATCATAAAAGTGACCTGCAATGTCAACATTAATTGGTTAGCATACAGTTAGTGGGCGCAACTGAAAACAACGGACTGGATAAATTTGTATTTAAGCCGTCTCAGCTTGAATTGTTAGCTGCTTCCCTTCGACTTAACAATGCGGACATCGAAAATTCGATGAATTCTCTTGCCGAGCTGCTTCAATCGATTTCACCTGGAGGTATGAAGATCAAACGACGCAGAAAGACGCTGCTTTCCAAAGAGACCGTCATCGAGGATATTTCGGTGCAGCTGAATGATCAGATCTACAGCGTCGTCCGGTCAAAATCAGGAAACGCAGTGCGATGTTCCAGGTCAAAAGTGGTCCGGGAAATAGTTATCAAGACAGACGAGCTAAGCATGGACAAGTGGGCAGCATCACTCGCGCATCAGGTGGCAAAGGAAGCTGAGCAGTCCGACATTGTCAGAACGACAGTGAACAAGATGCTCGGATTGAACTAGCATGCCTTTCTTTCGACCAAGAGATAAAGCCCAAACAGGACAACCCCAGGAGGCCCCTTCCCAAAATCTGCCCAACAATGTCGATGACCCGGCAGAAGCCCAGAGGGCATTGGAAAATGGCCAGCTTGTCCCCGCAGCACTGCGAAGGCTAAGTGCACTGTCCGATCAGGACAGCTTTACCTCGGATCTAAGTATCAATGAATTTTCCCTAGTTAAAAGTTCGGGGCTCCACCCGATCTGCCAAGTTGCTGGAACTGCAGTCTACAAAATCGGATACCAGCAAATACCTTACGGTGGCTCACAGCCCCTCACCGTAATTAGCGAGGCATTCAATGAAGCGAGGCGCCTCGCCCTTTCGCGGATTGAACAAGAAGCCACCCTTGCGCACGCTGACGCCGTAGTCGGGGTTCGAATTACCCAAGGAATGTTCGACGCCGAATCCGGATTGATCGAATTCTCCTTGATAGGAACGGCTGTCAAAAGTCTCAATGGACTGCTTGGAAGATCGCAAGAAAAGGCAAAGAATCGCCCCGTTCTTACGACGCTAAGCGGCCAAGATGTCCATCTGCTTCTCGAAAACGGAATTTCTCCGGCCGGGCTAGTGGGAGCGAGTTGCTGCTATCTCGCCACCCTATCCGCTTCCACCTACCAACAGATGTATTCGATGTTCGGTTCCGGGATGGTCAACTTCGAAATCAGGGAATTCACCCAGGGCTACTACGCCAGCAGGCGAATCGTAATGCAGGATGTTGAGAAAGCCGCCAAATCCATTCGCGCCAGGGGGATAATCGACTTTAGGTTTCACTCGAGCACGAACTCCTACCAGATGCCTGGGAGCAATAGCGAAAATGTCGGTGCGGTGTCGTTCATCACCCACGTTTTAGCCACAGCCATATACGAGCCAGCTCAAACTACCCAGCCAAAACCGCAGAAGATTCTATTTGTCAGTCCATGAAACAGAAATTGGAGCGTTAAATTGACCTACGACCCCACCTCAAAGGAAGGACTACCGTCCGACTCCGCCAAACGCCTCGCGGAGAACAAGGCCGGTCTTTTCACTTCAGATCTTTCCGTGAATGAGTTCCTCCTAGTCAAAGAGGCAGGGTTTGAACCCCTTGGGCTCGTGGTGGGCAGCTCCATATACCACATAGGATTCCAATTCGCCCGCTGGCAGCAAAGTCAAGAGCTGACCGTGCTGACTCAAGCGATGTACCATGCC
>JAJYFX010000039.1 GCA_021785315.1 Actinomycetes bacterium
ACCCATGTTCTCGAAATTCCCGGAGGTGGCTCCACCGAGCCACAGCGCCACCTTTTTGAAGAGGTCATATACGTTCTGGATGGGCACGGAAGCACGACGATTCAGGGACCGGGCAATTCCCACCACTCCTTTGAGTGGGGCCCGAAGAGTCTTTTCGCAATTCCACTGAACGCGGGTTACCGCCACTTCAACACAGGTAGTTCAAAGGCCGTCCGCTTGGCGTCGGTAACGAACCTTCCTATGGTGATGAAGATGTTTCGAAACCATGAGTTCATATTCCGGAATCCTTTTGAGTTCGCTGAGCGAATAGGGGATCCCAAATTCTTCGAAGGCGAGGGCGACTTCATACCTGTGAGACCCGGACGAAACATGTGGGAGACGAATTTTGTACCGGATCTCAGCATGTTCGAACTCCGCCAATGGAAGGAGCGCGGTGCTGGAGGTTCGAGCATGATGTTCGCCATGGCCGATGAGACGATGCACGTTCACTGTTCAGAGATGCCCGTAGGCACTTACAAAAAGGCTCATAGGCATGGAGCCGACTTCCACATCTTCCCTGTATCGGGCAATGGCTATTCATTATTCTGGTACGAGGGTGATGAGGACTTTGTGCGCTTTGACTGGAAGCACGGAAGTCTTTACGCACCTGCAGATCTGCAGTTTCACCAGCACTTCAACACGAGCCGGGAACCAGCAAGATATCTGGCGATCGCTTTTGGGGGGCTCCGATACCCATTCAGCGAGGATAAGCGGAAACAGTATCTGCAAATGGATGTCAGCCTCAAAGACGGGGGCAGGCAAGTGGAATACGAGGATCAGGATCCCAGAATTCACCGGCTATATATCGAAGCGCTCAGAGAAATCGGCATCGAGCCGAACATGTCGGACATCTTCGCACCGTAAGGCTGGCGTCTCCACGGGACCTAGCAGGTTCTACAGAGTGGCGATCCGCTATGTGGGAACCGGTCGTTTTTTTCGGAGCGGACAATCTCGGCATGGATACAAGCAATAAACGTTAATGGCCTTTGAAGAGCCGCAAGTCTCAAAGTGCCGATCGCTTTGCGGCCAACTTCAAGACCATTCCGGGAAGAGGCTCTATTTCATACGAGTGGGAGGAAGCCTCGGGTCATTCTTAGGCTTTCCATCGACCAGTACAAACGCCACCGTGGCCGTCTCATCGCTTTCATTGCGCCATCCGTGGTTGTTTCCCAGCTGAATCAGAACATCGCCGGCTTTCATGACAATGGTCGAATCGTCCAGATCCATAGTGATCTCACCTTTGAGACAGATGACATAATCGATAGTGTCGGTCCGATGAAGCGCCGGATAGGTTGCTCCAGGAGCGCTTTGGATGATTCGAAAACACGAGCCTCCGGGTGGAGGGGGCGTGTCTATCGTCCACAGCCCCGCATCCTCTGTATCGAGAAAATCAGCTGGAGTCTCTTTCGTAGCCCACATTAGCGTCGACCTTCGCGATCCGGGATACTGATGATTGACGGCCTCACCGTCCGATATCACCACGGATTTACCGGATCCGTCGTGGCCGACGACAATTCGTCGAATCGGGTAGAAAGGTCCGTCCGAATTCCTCATCTTAATTCCTCCTCCTTGCCTCTGTTCCACGGTTGAGACACAAGACCTTTCAACGATCCCCTTGCTCTGGTCCGTCAAGTCCCGAACCATCAGCGGAAGAGCTTTATGACGCCAAAGGCTATCGGACCCGTGCACCTCCGGAAAAGTATGTGCCCAAGATATTACCTTTAGTGATCGGAAGGAGAAGATATGAAGGATTGTCCTCGTTGTGGAAGACCGTGATACGTGAAATAGCAGTTCTCGTCAGGGTTCCAGAGCCAATACGCTCAAGCGGAGTCTTGGGCTGTTCTTCCGCACAACTGATCTTGAGTCCGATCTTCGAACCCGCTCTGAACAAGTTACCAGTCGGGACCAGTTTGATGTCAAACTGGTAGATCTCACCGGCTGAAAGCGGCACGGGGCGCGAATGCTTGTGAACCGGCTCCCACGGAGTCGACTTCTCCATATCAAGCTCTCGGTGGGATCCCTTTAGCCAACCCTTGGTCAAGGTGCGCTCATTACCACCAGGATCGATCTCGAGAAGTGAGACGATCCAATTGATGTCCGTGTCCGTGGTTGCCGCGTAGATCTTTAGGGAAATAGGTCCCACCACCTCTGTCTCCTCGACCAACGCCGGCGATAAGTAGGTTATGGATGTCCGCATCCATGGTGAATCCTCGAACGAGTCGCTCCCCTCGTATGGCCAGTGTTCGTGCTCGGACAGCATCGCGTTTTCGTGCAGGTAGAAAGGGGTGAACTTCGTCTCCGGAAACGGCCAGTCGCTCCCATGCTTCCATTGGTCAGTGTTCATGACAAAGGTGCGCACCGGGGACTCGTCCATGATACCCGTGTCTATGCCCTTCATCCAGTAGTCGAACCATCGGACTGCCTCGTGCTGGAGCTGACCGAGAGGCCGATCCAGATAGAGTGGCGGGCCAATGACCATCTTCTTGGGAACATCAAGATTTTCCCAGCTCCGAAATGCCGCTGCCAGATGAATGCCGTATGCAGCCCAGTCTCCTCCGATATAGGCCGGTATGCGGATCTTCGTGTAGTCGACTGTGCGCTCTTTCCAGTAATCGTCATAAAGCGAGTGGAGCGCAAGGTCCATGACTAAAGGATTCATTCCATTCTCCGGATCCTTCAGGATCGCGACAAGCTCTGGAACCGCCTTTACGTCCTCGTCTAGGAGAAGCTGAGCAATCGCTGCCTTGTAGGCCTCCTCCCCCATCTTTGCTTTGGAGTAGTTGAATGGCCGACAGTTGGAGTAGGTCAGTGAGGTGTGGCTCCAACCGATCGGCCACTTGTAGGCGAACATTCCTCCGCGATATACGAGATCCCGGTAGATGTCGGTGGTCCCCCAGGGGCAAAATATAGTCTTCAAATGCGGAGGGTTCAGGGTTGCCACGAACAGCTGTGTCCACGCTAGGTAGGAGATCCCGAACATCCCCACTTCTCCATTGCACCAAGGCTGCGCGGCGATCCACTCTATGACCTCGACGACGTCTCGCTGCTCCTGCGGCCCGGAGAAATGCCACTCGCCGTCGGACTTGCCGGTTCCACGTGCGTTGCATACCACGTGCGTGTATCCCCGTCTCGCGAAAAAGGTAGGGTCTCCAGCTTCAAGCGAGCCGTTGGTCCTCTCCGACGCAGATCCGAGCAGATTGACACCGCTGTGAGGAGCCGGCTTCATCGGAGCAGTCTGGCCGGACTGGTGATAGCAGTGGAAGCTGAGGATGGCCGGACAGCTATCGTTGGTTTCGGGCCTCCAGATATCCGCGCTGAGGTTTGCCCCATCTGGCATCTGGATCTTCACGTCCCGATCGACTATATAGCTGTACTTCCTCTCAGATGCTTTCCAACCTGGGCCGAAAATGGCACCGTGATACTCTTCGAAACTCATACGGGTGACTCCCCTCCTGGCGATGTACTGTACTGGTTTGGCCCGGAGACCCAACTCCAGGCATCTCCCATCAAAGTGTGAAGAGCTAGGGCCGGCCAATTGCTCATGTCGCCCTCAGCCGTTTCTGAAAACTCACCTGAACCTCCCTGCTGCCCGGCGCGACAAACTCTGCGTCAGTGCGTGCAGACCCAAAGGCGCGGCGGCTACTTTGCACCGCGCCATTTGGATCCAACACTGACGTGCTCCTGCCCTTGTCGCGAGAGTCGATTATCAGGGCATTCGGGTTCAACCGGCCCTCAGCGCTTTGCGCGGAAACAACCTGGTAACGGCTTGTTCAACCTGGCAAAAGATTTCGAACCGCTATGGCGCTTATCCCGCAGTTTTCGGAACACCTCCAGGACCGGAAACCGCAGTCAACTGGGTTCCATTCCACGTCGCGACGTACAGATCGCTCGTGACCAGTCCTCGGTGGTCACTGACACTCGTGTTGTAGTTTCCGTCAATTCCTGCAACATTGTGGAGATTCTCCATGTAGCTGAGAATCTGCTTTGCGGACGCATTTACCCCGAGCTTCTCCAGAGCCCCGACGAGCAGCTGAGCCGGATCCCAGGTTAAGCCATAAGCGTCACTCGGGTGACCGCCTGCTGCTGTGATGACGCTGCTGAAAACAGTATCTGCAGTCTTCACGGGACCCGATGGGAGCTGGCTAAGCGGAATATTCTGCGGACCACAGGCAATATAAAGGCTCTTTGGAAGATACGGAGACAGGCTATGCAGCTCGGCATACGGATCGTTTCCGGCAGTTGTAGTCGTCACAATGTTGCTCATTCCCAGCGAAGCCATGCCCTTGACCACAGTGCCAAAAGGCGCGCCCGTCGTCCATACGACTAGGGCCTGGGGGTTCTGGGCCTTGATCACTGACAGCTGCGTCGCGACGCTCACAGAAGTCGGATCAAAGGTCTGGCTAGTCAGAAGTTTGAACGACGAAAACTCTGGCTCAGCAAGGACGGACTTGAGCTGCTTGAGTCCGTCGACGCCACTTCCATCGGTAGATGTAAGCGCAGCAATATTCGTCAATCCCTTCGACTTTAGATAAGTGAGATCAGCGGTTATGAGAGAGTTCGTGGAGATATCACTGGAGAAGACCATGCTTCCCGACGCCGGATAGGTCCCTGGTGATAGATCGTAGATGAACGGTCCGTTGGGGGTCGCCAGTGCGTCTACTGCCTGGTCAATGCCAGCCAGCGAGCCGTTGAGTATGAAGTGCACCCCCTGCGATATCCAGGTGGTGGCGAGAGAGACGTTTGTCGAGGGACTCGACTGGTTGTCCTCTATGGCAAGCTGCATCGGATGACCGCTGATGCCTCCGTGTGCGTTTATGTATGCCGCTTGGGCTTCCAGCGACTTAGCTCCACGGCTTCCCAGGAAAGCGCCCGCACCAGTTTCGGACAGGAGCACATGGAAGACTACAGGACTTTTTGAAACTGTCGTTCCCGTTCCCGCAGCCGCGGTTGTCGAGCTTGAAGAATTAGTTGTGCCTCCACCACAGGCAGCCAATACGACTGCAGCGAGGATTCCGAAGGCTATTGCTTTACTCACGATGCCGGGACGCGTGATTCCGGCCTTGTAAGGATGATTCACTTCCCCCCCCCAGAGATTTCTCACCCGGGCGCAACCCGTGACCTTGCATGATCGCATTGCCATCAAGCGCGCTGTTGACAATTTCTAGCACACCACATCGAGGCGAGCAAGTATAACCCAGCGACTTCGCCAGCCTTTAGAGACTGGATAATGGTGAAACTAGGGTCGGCAAGGCGGACGAAGGCAACTCGCCGGCACGGCGGTTGGCATCAATTCTCGTGTCCTATCCCTGTAGGTGTCTTGACTCTTTTTTGCGAAACCGCTAATGTCCGCATAGATCGAAATTACCAAACCGCTAATAGAAAACCTGGCGATTTTGGCTGAAGCTGTAGCTCCCAACTAGGTTGTGCCAGTCTTGGCGCCTATTCTTGCTACAGACTCGGAAATTACCTGGCAGACTGGTCGGCACAAGTAGCTCGGACTCATTTCTGGGGGAACAGTGAGAGAGATACGTTTTACGGATACTACGTTTCGAGATGGCCATGCGAGCCTCTGGGCTCAGGGAATGCGTACTGGAATGATGCTGGCGCTGGCCAAAGAGATGGACGAAGCCGGCTTTGCTGCAATCGAGGTCATCGCAAACAGTAATTTCAAAAAATGTGTCAGAGAGCTGCGCGAAAATCCCTGGGAGAGGATCCGCCTGCTAGCTGACTCCCTTCCCAATACGCCGATGGCCGCCATGGCAGGTGTGGGATCTCCTGCTCCTTTCGGAATGGCTCCACTAGCCCTTCAGAGACTTTATTTCCAGCGTTTGGCGGCAAACGGTATAAGACGGCTTCATCTCATGGAAGCGGCAAATGATCTGACCGGTCGTCTGGTCTCCACAGTCTCCTTCGCTCACGAGGCAGGCCTCACGGTGGTTGTTGCCCTCGTGTTCTCCCTCTCGCCCGTGCACACCGACGAGTACTATGCCCTAAGAGCTAAGCAGGCGGTCGCCGTGGGTGCCGACATGGTCTACCTGAAAGACCCTGGCGGGCTGTTGACGCCGGAACGGACCAGAACGATAGTCCCCGCCATTCAAGAAAATCTGAACGGAACTCCCATGGAGTTTCACACGCACTGCACCACCGGGCTTGGACCGGTATCCTCGCTGGCGGCAGTGGAGGCCGGCGTCGACACTATTCACACGGCAGTGCCGCCGCTCGCTAACGGCTCTTCGCAGCCGTCGGTCTTCAACGTCGCCGCGAATCTGCGGGCGCTCGGCTACGGCACCCTTGTCAACGAAGGACCCCTCAGGCGCGCGTCTGAGGACCTGATGGCAATTGCCAGGCGAGAGAATTTTCCCATTGGGCATCCGTTTGAGTATGACTATGCCCAATACGTGCACCAGGTTCCCGGTGGAGTGATCTCAAACCTTCGCCACCAGCTGCGCCAACTGGGAGCGGAAAACCGGCTTCCGGAGGTTTTGATCGAAAGCGTCCGAGTGAGAGAAGACCTCGGCTACCCGATCATGGTGACGCCGTTTTCCCAATTTGTTGTCAGCCAGGCAACGATAAACGTTCTCAACGGCAATCGCTACGAGGTGGTCACCGACGAGGTAATCAAATACACCCTCGGTGAGTATGGCGAGGAGGCCGGCAACGGGGTTGCAGGCGAGATCCGGGAGACCATTCTCCAACGTCCCAGGGCCATGGAGCTTGCCGAAATCGAGCGCCATGAGCCTACGGTCGATGAGATCCGCGAATCGTTCGGAGGCAACATCTCCGATGAGGAGCTCCTTCTCAGGTACGCCGTCGGTGGCGAGACCGACGTGAACGCCATGAGAGAGGTGCGACAACCGTTGGCATACGCGCCGACGAGAAACCCCATTACCGAACTCGTCGAATCACTTGTCCGCCAGAAGGATTTCAGCCATGTGGAGATCAAAAGGCCGGGCCTTTCACTCGTTCTCGACGGAGAAGCCGGAGGTCGCTCGAACTGATGCGTAGTCCAAAGGCGGGTCGCGACACGCGCAAAACCAGAATTGACAGAACTGATTTCAATAACAAACAGGAGCGATCTGTGACCAAGAATATTAGAGGAGCCGATGAGTAGAACAGAGATCTTCGCCACTGCGGATGACGCAGTCGCCGACATCCCGAACGGTGCGACAATTCTCTGCGGGGGATTCGGCGGTGCGGGCTATCCGCGCAACCTCGTTGCCGCTCTGGCGGGCAGAAAGGTGACGGGTCTGACGGTTGTGGCCAACAACGCCGGGCATGAGGCGCTGTTCGAATATGGCGGAGTCAGAAAGGTAGTCTGTTCGTACCCGGTTGGGCCTACTTCGCGAGGTTTCCTCGAGGTGCTGAACAGGGGTGATGCGGAACTGGAACTAGAGCCGCAAGGCACCCTTGTTGAGAGGATTAGAACCGCCGGGGCAGGTCTTGGCGGATTTCTGACAAAGGTCGGCATCGGCACTGAGCTGGCGGATGGCAAACAGCTGATCGAAGTTGATGGCGAGGAGTACCTGTTATGCAAGCCCATTAAAGCTGAGTACGCATTGGTGAAAGCATGGAAGGCCGACCGCTCGGGAAACCTCATCTATCGGCATGCCGCGCGCAACTTCAACGCCGTCATGGCTACGGCGGCACCGATCGCAATTGTAGAGGTATCAGAGATCGTTGAGGGTTACCTCGATCCTGACTCAATCCATACTTCGGGAGCATTCATAGATAGATTGGTCGTGGTGAACAAGTGAGCACAACAGAATCGTCCTCGTCAACGCAGATCGATTACAGCCAGATTGAAATCTTCGACGTGCACGCCCACGTTCATACGGGCGACAGGGCAAAGCAGTCGCAGCAGCGAAACGAAGACGCCAAACGTCTTTTCGGTACCCAGAATGAGGCACCAAAAGATGTAGCCGAAGTCTACAAAGGGCTCAACGGGATGGCTATCATTTTCGACGTAGATTCTGAGACCACTACAGGACTGAGGATCTCTAACGACGAAGTCGCTGGGCTGGCCCAAAGATCCGGCGGACGCTTGCTCGCCTTCGGCTCCACTGACCCGCATAAAGGGGACGAAGCCCTCAAAGAGATAGAGCGCTGCAAGACGCTCGGAATGCGCGGCATGAAGTTTCAGCCCATCACGCAGCGCTTTTCGCCCGGAAAGAAACGATTCTACCCCATCTGGGAGCTGTGCCAAAGCTTGGGCATGATTGTAATCCTCCACACAGGAGTGACCGCGATCGGAAACGGAGCACCTGGAGGAAGGGGGCTCCATCTGAAGTACGGCCAACCATTCCCTGCCATAGACGACATTGCGGCGGAATTTCCAAATCTGCAGATAATCGCAGCCCATCCTGGCTGGCCTTGGCACGAGGAGCTTGTTGCGATCGCTCGCCATAAGGGGAACGTCTATATCGATCTCTCGGGATGGTCCCCGAAATACCTTCCGGAGACGACTCTGCGTTACATGAACTCTGTCATGCCTGAGAAGTTCCTCTTTGGCTCCGACTTTCCGCTCTTCCCGCCAAAGCGCTGGCTCGAGGAGTTCGGACAGCTAAATCTCAAGGACGAGGTCAGAGGCAAGATCCTGCGGGACAACGCCCTAAAGCTGCTTGGGCTGGTCGAATGAAGGGCGAGATCGAGATGAGCCTGTGGTCGATGCTGGAGCTTGGAACACGTGTCGCACAAGACGTCGAGCTCAACTGGCTTGTCAATGTCGGCATTGGCATGCCCCAAGTAGCCGTGGAACCTCTGACGGAACGGGGAGTCACCCTTCACAGCGAAAATGGGATCATAGGTTTGGGCCCGTCGCCTTCTCCCGGGAATGAAGATCCCGACGTCATAGATGCAGGCAAGGGATTTGCAACTGTCGTTGCAGGCGGATCGTTCATCGACAGCGTAACCTCGTTCACGCTGATTCGCGGTGGCCGCCTTGATCTGGCGCTGATGGGGGCTTACGAGGTTTCGGTCAACGGTGACTTGGCCAACTGGCGTTTGCAGGGAAAGAAGATCGCTGGAATCGGCGGTGCCGCGGATCTGGCTCACGGAGCGCGTCGAGTTTGGATCATCACCAGTCTTTTCTCAAATGACGACACATCGAAGCTCGTGAAGGAGTGCACCCATCCTCTTACAGCGTCAGGAGTAGTAACGCGAATCTATTCTGAATACGGCATCTTCGAACCAAGTTGGGACGCCTTCAAAGTTATCTGCTTGGCTGACGGCGTGACGGCGAGTGACCTTTTAGAGCGCGGAGTCCCGCTGCAAATGCAGGCAGCCTCAAGGTCCGAGAATTAATGAAAAGGGGCTGTCCAGATAGCGTCATATAGCCCACTCTCTCTTCAACTTTCGCCTTGTCGCGGGCACGATAAGGGCGTGCAGGATCGACAAAGACCTGGCAGTAATTGGCTAGTTCCATCATTGCACGTGACAGTTTCAGGTCGGTCTTCGAGTTGGTAATCACCCCTGCCTTGAGATTGTCCGGCACCAGAGTTTTCACGACGCCGCCGAAGTAATCAAACCCTCTAACAATGCCCCCGGTAAAAGACTCCTGGCTCTGATCCCGATGGGCTTCAAAGTAGGTGTTTCCAGAACACGCCAAGGTGTCGACGAATACCTCGGCATAAAAGCTCACCTTGTGGGTTCTGCGCTCGTATATGGGGATCTTGTCTCCGCAGTAGTCGAGAAATGCCTTTTCTCCAGGTTCGTGGCTAAGAGCCATGGTGAGTTCAGAGTCGTTGCTATATTTGCGGATCGCTTCGCAGAAGACCGAGTAGCTGTAGTAATTACCGGGATTGTTATCTTTGTA
>JAJYFX010000040.1 GCA_021785315.1 Actinomycetes bacterium
TGTCCCACTAATTGGGGACGAAACGACAACGGCCTCAGCCATTTGTCTCCTTAATGTCTTTTTGGCGACCTTGGTAGTTCCCAGTCGCTAACCACCAATTGCTTGGGGGCTAGCGACTGGCAGCTGGGGGCCAAAGTCGCAGTCCTATCTCTTATGTACCTGCCAAGCCAAGCCTGCATGTTCCACATTACGGGAAATGTATCTGCATTTCCTACGGTCTAGTCTATACCTTCAAAACAGTCCGAAACTTTTATGGCCCACTCCCCATTGCGGAAGTGGGCCATAAACTTAACAACTACGAAATTATCTGCGGATGCCTAGACGACCAATCAGAGACCGATAGCGCTCAACATCCTTATCGCGAACATAATCCAACAGCCGGCGCCTATGGCCAATCAACTTCATGAGGCCGTGGCGAGTATGGTGATCACCCTTGTGCATCTTCAGGTGCTCAGTCAGATGAGTAATTCGATTTGTAAGTAGTGCAATCTGAACCTCAGGAGATCCGGTATCGGACTCATGTAGACGGTATCCAGAAATGATCGCTTCTTTATCTTGCATGCAAACCTTTGTCCTATAGACCTATGTGAGAGTATCCAGTTGGATCTGCTCATAACGTCCTTTGAAATCAAACATTGTGATCCTAGTAGGATTCGACCAGACTACAAGCTATGCGTGTCACAGAACGCCTCAACGCGAGCAATATCTTCGGTGATTTTAGCCATCAGCTCCTCGCTGGTGCTGAAGCGTTCCTGGTCGCGGATCTTCTTACCAAACTGTACCTTGATCTCCTCCCCGTAGAGATCGCCGTCGAAGCCCAATATGAACGCTTCAAGAAGTCGCTCACCGCCACCAGGATAGTAGGTTGGCCGCGTTCCGAAAGATATAGCGGCTGCATACCGCTCTCCATTTTCCAATATCACCCATCCGGCATAGATGCCATCCGGCGGAGTCGCCATGAGACTGGAAAACGAGACATTGGCCGTGGGATAGCCAAGCACATTACCACCCCTGCTGTCGCCATGTTCAACATGACCTCGGAGTTCGTAAAGGCGTCCAAGGTACTGCATCGCCTTCTCCATATCGCCTGACGCTATCAAGTGGCGAATCAGTGTCGACGACAACACCTCGCCACCTGGCCCTCCCGGAGATTTCAGCGGAGCCCCCAGAACTTTGAACCCATGCTTTTGACCCAATTTTTCAAGAAGCTCCACATTACCCTGTCGATTGTGGCCAAAGTGAAAATCGCTGCCAACTACCACCATCTTGACATTGAGCTCTCCAACGAGAAACTCCTCAACAAAATCAACCGCACTTTCATTTGCCCTGTTTTGATCAAAAGTCACCACGCATACCGCGTCCACACCTGTTTCGGCGAGACAATCGAGCTTTTGGCTGACCTCACTCAGCAATAGAGGTGCTGAGCCAGGACGCACCACGGACGCGGGGTGCCGGTCGAAGGTCACTACCACCGAGCTAGCCCCAATATTTCTTGCTATCTCAATAGTCTTTGAAATCAAGTACCTGTGGCCGAGGTGCACACCGTCGTATGCACCAATTGTCACTACAGAGCCATTCGGATATTTGCTGGGGTTGGCATCGGTAAAAATCTTCATTACGGACGAAACTAGTTGATCGCCGGCAAAATAATGCCAGCTCGAAAGGTGTCTCCAGATTCTCGTCGATATACGCCTATCAGCTGATCCCAGTTCAGAAATGGTCCCGCGCTAGCATCGAAAGCTAGTAGCTCATCATTTTCTTGGTCCGGCATCACGACTCTGGAGCCCTCTCGCGCCCGCGTAGCCTGCTCTTCATTCAATCCCACGACTGTGAAATCGCGAAATGCTGACGTGGGGCTCAAAGTACTTGCAGAAGTCACTTCTTCAAGAGTACTGGCCTCTCCAACGGCAAAACTTCCCGACTCCAGACGCCTGAGATTGCAAAGATGAGCTCCGACTCCAAGTGCGGCTCCCAGATCATGAGCTATCGAGCGGATGTACGTGCCTGAACCGCAACTGACCTCGATATGAACCACGTTTGCTTGGGGCGTCATCGAATAGCTGATGGAGTCTATTCTCACGCGTCTCGGCTTTATCTCGACGGCAAGATTCGCGCGATGATAGTCATACAGCTTCTTACCTTTTACCTTTATCGCTGACACCACCGGAGGCATCTGGCTGATCTCGCCCGTCATGGCCTGAACAGACTCGCTTAATCTCACAGCATCGAGGCTTACCACCTCGGACCTCGAGACTACCGTTCCGTCAGAATCGTAGCTGTCAGTCTCGACGCCGAAAACGACGTCACCTGAATACTTCTTGGTCTTCCCCTGATAATAGTCAAGGAGCCTTGTCACGTTTCCTACCGCCAGCACCAACAGGCCTGTAGCCCCTGGGTCCAGGGTTCCGGCATGACCTATTCTTTTCTCGCCGTAAATACGCCTTAACCGAGATACGACATCGTGGGAGGTCATTCCTGCCGGCTTGTCAAGCAATACCAGACCTCGCGACACTCTGGCCTTCAACTTCTAGTCCCCATTGTTGTCTGCTTGCTCCCCGCTCGCAAGCCTCCTCAGGATCTCATCGATCTTGGTTCCATGAGATATGCTTGCATCCTGGGCAAACCTTAAATGAGGAGTCCGCTTCATCCTTACCTGGGAAGCGACGGCGCCCTGTATCTTCTTGCGATATTCCTCGAGAGCCTCGGCATTCTCACTCGTTAGATTTGCGATCCATACAACGGCATTTGAGAAGTTGGGTTCAGCCTCGACTGAAGTGACCGTTGTCAGCTCCAATCGTGCATCACCCTGAGAGTACTCTTCAATGGCCTCGGCGATTACTTCATGTAAGAGCTGGTTAACTCTAGCAGCGCGAGGATATTTCGGGGTGTTTCGACCACTCCCACGTCGAGGCACCGACACCTCAAACACCTTCTTTCAACTGAAATCCTGCTTGCCGGGGGCAATTAGGACCTTGGAATCTCACGATCTTCGAAGGTTTCAATTATGTCACCTGCACGCAGGTCCTGGAAATCGCTCAGGCCTATACCACACTCGAAACCAGACTGGACTTCGCGGGCATCTTCTTTAAAGCGCCTCAAAGAGGTGATCGTGCCCTTCCAGATAATGACGCCGTCGCGCAGGAAGCGCACCTTGGAACCCCTGGTTATCACACCGTTGCGCACGTAACAACCGGCGACGGCACCGACTCGAGGAACCCTGAACACTTCGCGCACCTCTGCATCGCCGGTAACTACCTCTTCGTATTCCGGTGCCAACATGCCGACCATAGCAGACTCAATATCTTCGATGACCTTGTAGATGATCTCGTAATTGCGGATCTCGACATCGTTTGCCTCGGCAAGTTCCCTGGCGCGCCGATCAGGACGGACATTAAACCCGATGATTGTTGCATTCGAAGCAGTAGCCAACCCCACATCATTCTCGGTAATCCCGCCGACGGCCTTGTGAATAAATGCGAGCTTTACCTCGGGACGCTCAAGCTTGCGCAAGGACTCTACAATTGCCTCGAGAGACCCTTGGACATCCGCTTTGACTATAAGGTTGAGAGTTGCAGTCTCTCCACGCTGAATCTGCTCAAAAAGATCTTCAAGTTTTGCACCTGGAGTGGCAGCTGCAAGATTTGCATAACCCGCCATTCTCAGTCTCTGCGCCCTAGCCTCACCGATCATCCTCGCAGTCGCAAGATCATTGGTTTCTCTGAACTCATCCCCTGCGGAAGGCACCTCGGAAAACCCAAGCACCTGTACCGGCATAGAGGGCCCGGCTTCTTTGACATTGTTGCCTAAGTAGTCGATCAAAGCTTTGACCCTTCCCCAAGCTGGACCTACCACTACGGGATCGCCCACCTCTAGGGTGCCTCTTAGAACTATCACAGTGGCAACAGGACCTCTGCCAACATCCAGATTCGCCTCCAGAACAACACCCCTAGACCTTCCCCTGGGCGTCGACGACAGCTCCATGACCTCGGCCAGCACTGCGACCTGCTCAAGTAGTTCAGTGATGCCAAAGTTCTGCAGCGCCGAGATCTCGACCATAATGGTGTCGCCACCCCAGGCCTCTGGAACCAAGCCAAGTTCCGCAAGCTGCTGCTGCACGCGGGCCGGATCGGCATTGTCACGGTCAATTTTGTTGATCGCAACCACAATCGGAACTCCGGCGGCCTTAGCATGGTTAATGGCCTCAATGGTCTGAGGCATCACGCCATCGTCTGCAGCGACAACCAAAACCACGATGTCAGTAACCTGGGCACCGCGGGCCCGCATAGCCGTAAACGCCTCGTGGCCTGGCGTGTCGATAAACGTAACGTATCTGCCATTCACTTCGGCCTGATACGCTCCTATGTGCTGGGTGATTCCGCCAGCCTCTCCGGCAACTACATTTGCTTCACGAATACGGTCGAGCAGCTTGGTTTTACCATGATCTACGTGGCCCATCACTGTGACTATCGGAGGCCGCAGCTCGAGTTCAAACTGGGCATCCTCCTCTGTGTAGTCGAAATACTTCGCCACGAGCTCGGCCTCTTGTTCCTGGCCAGCATCAACGAGTTTGACCGATGCGCCTAGCTCGGCGGCGAACAGCTCGATCATGTCATCCGACAACGACTGGGTAGCTGTAACTACCTCGCCTTGGAGGAAGAGAAATCTCACCACATCGCCCGCGGTACGATTTAGCTTAGGACCTACCTCCTGAGCCGAACTGCCCCGTTCAACGATGACCTCCCCAATCGGAATAGGCGCATTCGAGGCGACATAAGCCGTAAGCTGAGTTGGCTCCAATTCTTCCATACTGCGACGACGCCGCTTCTTCGACTGCTTTTGGGCAGGTCGGCCCCTTCCCGGGGCGCCCCGCGTGGAAACCGGGGGCGGTGGAACCGCACCGCCGCCGCGGGGGGAGTATCCGCCCCCACCTTGACGAGGAGGAGACGATGAACCAGCTGGCGCGCCTGCTCCAGCTGTCCGGTTACCGCCAAAGCCTCCGCCACCCTGACGTGGTTGGAATCCTGAACCCGTTCGCGGAGCAAAAGTACGCTCCGATCCTCCCTGTCCTGGCCTAGGCGCCTGTCCCCCGGTCTGACCACCTCTGGGCGCTGCGGTACCTCCTGGCCGATGTACACCGCCTTGACGAGGAGGAAAGTTGTTAGGCCGTCCCCCGGTCTGACCGGTGCCTTGGGAGCGCGACTGTGCTGGACGAGGCCGCTCTCCATCACCCTGCCGCTGCTGTCCAGCTCCACGGCTGCCCCCGGGAGGAGGTGGAATCGGACGGCCAGAAAGCGAGCGCGGTGGTCCCCCGGGAGGAGGTGGAATCGGACGGCCGCTTACGGACATAGGTGGCCTGACGGGCCTGTTGGCTTGACTGGCAGATCCAGAAGACCCTGCGGATGAACTGATATTGCCACTTGGATTGCGCTGATCGGCGGCGCGCTCATTGGGCCTGATCCGCTCACCGCGATCTTTCTCACTACGATGCGAGTCGGGCCGTTGAGCCGCTCTTGACTCCGGAGAGGATGGAGCGTGAGCTGCCCTGGCAGGTTCGGAACTGCTGACAACCTTGCGCCCCTGGTTCGCCGCTCCAGCACCTTGTCGAAACTGCTGAGGCGCTGCTGCGGCACTGGGTCGTTCGGGAGCTGGCCTGCGCTGCTGCGGAACGCTTTCTGCAATCGCGCTTGTCGCTTTTATTGGAGCGGGTGTTTCTGACGTAACTGGGGCAGAGGCGGATGTCCTTGGTTGTGACGCAGATGGAGATTCCTGCCTTTTCGGATGTGCGACGGGTTCCTCTTGGGGCTGCTCGGCGCGGACCATCCCTTCCCGTTCAGCTTTTCTCCGTGCGCGATCCGCCTGTGCATCTTCGATGCTGGAAGAGTGGCTCCTGACGCCAATCCCAAGGGCAATGCAAAGATCCAAAGCCTCCTTGTTGGTAAGTCCTAGCTCTTTGGCCAGCTCGTAAACCCTTATTCTCTTAGCCAACTGCTAACTCAGTCCTCTCCTTGGCCTCAATACCGACCACAACAATTTGAAACCCACATGATTGAAAACCAGACCACACACTGCTAGCGCGGAACGTTCACCAATTCTCAACTGCGAAAATACATATCAACAAAAACTACCGAACAATTATCCTAGAAGCCAAGCTCCTCATATACGGTTGATATTTGGTTTTGCACCTCTAGCAGCGGCTCGGCCTTTAGTGCTCTCGCGAGCCTTCCTTTTGACGATGCCGCCTTGAAACAGGCTTCAGTCTTACAGATCCAAGCACCCCGGCCCTTGGATTCAGCAGATTCTCTGAGGCGACCGTCTTCAGTCAGACAGATCCTCACCATTCCATCAACCGACTTTGCGGTGCGGCACCCTATACAAGTACGCAGTGGCATCACCAAATAACACCTACTCTTGCTCAGCTTGATAGTCCGAAGCCGTTATCTCCTCTCCGCCTTCAGCCGGATACCAAACAAGCTCGCCCGAACCATTGTCAACCCATTCGCCCTCAGCCCACTCCAGAGCATAGCCACTCTCCTCGGCGGCAATTTCGCTCTCAGATTTGATGTCAATCCTCCATCCAGTCAGTCTTGCCGCAAGGCGGGCATTTTGGCCCTCTTTCCCAATAGCGAGAGACAGCTGGTAGTCATCGACTATTACGGTTGCGGATCCGGTTTCGGTGTCCAACCTCACTTCTTTCACCTTTGCGGGCTGCAGCGCCCGTTGCACGAACTCGGCTGGATCCTCGGAGAAAGGGACAATGTCAACCTTTTCTCCCCGAAGTTCATTTGTTATCATGCGCACCCTGGCACCCCTGGCACCCACGCATGCCCCGACAGGGTCCACATTTGGATCATTGGACCATACCGCGATCTTTGTACGGTGGCCAGGCTCCCTTGCGGCAGCCTTGATCTCGACAATTCCGGAGTTGATCTCGGGAACTTCCAGTTCAAACAGCCTTTTGATCAACCCAGGGTGAGTTCGAGACACGACGATCTGGGGACCCTTGTTGGTCTTTCGCACTTCCACTATGTAGGCCTTGACTCGGGCCCCATGCTCGTAACGCTCAAACGGAACCTGCTCCTGCTGAGGAAGCAGCGCTTCGACCTTTCCTAGATCCAAAAGCGTGTATCGGTTGTCGCTCTGCTGGATAATGCCGGTGACAATGTCACCCTCTCTTCCCACGTACTCCTCGTATTTGAGGTCCCTCTCAGCCTCTCTTATCCTTTGCAGCATGACCTGCTTGGCAGTTTGCGCTGCAATTCGTCCGAAGTCTTTTGGAGTGTCATCCCATTCTCTAACGACATTTCCGTCATCATCAAGCTCTTGACCGAATACGCGAATCTCTCCAGTATCAGGATCTATGGTCACAACGGCTTCCTCCGCTGCGCCAGGCCTTCTCTTATATGCGGCCACCAGTGCGTTAGCCAGGGAATCCAATAAGGTATCCACAGCGATGCCCTTGTCGACGGCAATCATCTGCAGTGCCTCTAGAAAGTCAAAATTTGTCTTGGCCATCTCGTCCCTCAGTCTTTCGCTGTCTTGTTCGCTGTCAATTTAGAATTACCCGCCCGTTTTGATCCTTTGGCGGACTTGATTTTGGGCGATTCCGAAGATCCCCATTCAAAAACCGTGTGTGCTCTTTCGATCTCGTCAATCCTTAACTCCAACTCAGCACCCGATGGTGCCGAGGAGCCGTCGGTCACGACCATTATCGAACCTGCATCGGCGCTCTTGAGCGTTCCCGTAAATCGTCTTGGTCCTGCAAATTCGGGATTCATTTTCAAGCTCAATTTGGCGCCTATGAAACGCCTGAAGTGAGATTCGGTTCTTAGCGTCCTTTCGAGGCCTGGGCTGGAGACCTCCAAAGTGAACTGACCAATATCATCGAATTCCACTGAGTCGTCGATCAGTCGGGAGATGAGTGTTGACGCCTGAGAGATCCTGTCGAGATCAAGAGGAACTTCACTGTCGAGGGTGACACGCAAAGAGCCACTACGGAATGCTATATCCAGCATTTCTAATCCCTGGTCTGCCAAGCTTTCCTCAGCTATTGTCCGAAGCTTGTCCTCGATCCTTTGCGCCACCTCATTCACCTCCTCTAAAATCCGTACATTATAAAGATACAAAAGCGCGGGCTAGAAGCCCACGCTTTATCTCAATCGCATACCAAATGTAACTCTAGGATCCAGCCTGGAACGACTAGTAAGAGCCTTTGATTACAGTATAGGCGAAATTCCCCCGAGAGAAGTATGAATTGAGCATTAGCCGCATGGCGCTAAGCCAAACAACTTCACCAGCCATTATCTGTTCTCTGACAGATAATCAACTATGTCAGGCACGCTCACCTCTATTCGCTCGCCGCTCAGCCTGTTCTTCACCTCGATGACTCCGTTCGCAATTCCGCGCTGGCCAATGATGGCGATAGTCGGAACGCCAATGAGGTCAGCGTCTGCAAACTTGACTCCGGCGGTCAATTCTCTGTCGTCATATAGCACCTCTACTCCCCTCTCCCAGAGCTGGCGGTAGAGGTCATCGGTGAAAGCAACAGCTTCAGGTGCCCTGGACGGGGTGATTGTCAAAAGCTCCACCTGATACGGCGCCACGCTCTTGGGCCATCGCAGTCCATCTGAATCATGAAAATGCTCCGCCAAGACTGCAGGAAGGCGACTCATCCCAATCCCGTAACAGCCCATCCAGTATTTTTGGTCGCTACCATCCTCTGACTTGAAAGTGGCAGTCGGGATTTTGTTGGAGTAGGAAAGCCCAAGTTCAAAGGTATGGCCAGCCTCGATCGATCGCACAAGCGACAGGGCATCTCCGCATTTCGGGCAAGGATCACCTTGGGCGACTACGACAAACGACCCAAACTCGTCCACCTCAAAATCTCTGCCGAGGACCACGTTGGATACGTGGTGACCCTCCAGGTTGGCACCGGCAAACCATGCGGAGCGCTCAAGAATTGAATAGTCCGCGAGGACTCTTACGCCTTGCTCGCTCATTCCCATCGGGCCGATATATCCCTTGAATAAAAACGAATTCGACTCAAAATCGTCGTCGGTCAGAGGTACTAATCCTGCAGGTACCTTTACCTCCCTGTTCCCCGGAACCAGGATCAATACCACATCGTCATTGGCATCTTTGAAAGCAAGCGACTTCAAAAGAGCTGAGCTGTCGACTTCAATGCCCTGCGATCCAAGGGCTCCCACGACCTCGTTGATCGTCGTTGAACCGGGTGTGGAATGCATCTTCGTTTCCTCGGTAGGAGCGTCGGAAGGCTTCCTGATTGCTTCGCCGCGTTTGGCCGCTTCGATATTGGCAGCATAACCACAGGTCGGACACTGTGCAAAATGATCTTCCCCAATTGGCGAAGGCACCATGAACTCGTGATTGACATCGCCTCCGATTGCGCCTGAATCAGCCTCCACCGGCACATACGGCAAACCGCAGCGATCGAATATATTCAGGTACGCCTGATACATACTCTTGTAGGAGGCCTTCATTCCGCTCGCGGAGGCATCAAACGAATAAGCGTCAGCCATGATGAACTCCCTGGTCCGCATGAGCCCATACCTTGGCCGAGCCTCATCGCGGAACTTGGTTTGGATCTGATAGACCGTAACCGGGAGATCTCTGTATGACTCAAGATCCGGAGAGATGGTGGCAATCACCGCTTCCTCGTGAGTGGGACCGAGCACAAAGGTCCCCCCCTTTGCATCGACGGTCATCAAGACGT
>JAJYFX010000041.1 GCA_021785315.1 Actinomycetes bacterium
TCTTTTACCTCTTCAGGAAGAGCATGGTAGTCGGGTGTGTCTACCAGCCCGGGAAAAACTATGTTGCTCGTAACGCCATTCCGTGCATATTCCAACGCAACCGATTTTGCCAAACCAAGTAATGCGGCCATACTTGCCACATAGCCAACCTGCCCATATGCCCCACTAGACACCGCCCTTGAGGAAACAAAGATGAACCTCCCCCAGCCCCTCTCCTTCATGGAGTCAATCACCTGCTTGACGCAGTAAAAAGCTCCGGTCGTGGTATAGGCGATTTCGTTGTCCCAATCCTCTACCTTCATCTGAGAAATGGGGGCAATATTGTTTTTAACGCTGTCTTCGAATACCATTATGTCGACTGGCCCTAATCCAGCGACAACTTTCTCAAAAGCCGCAGCTACGTTGTCTGGATCCAATAGATTTATCGTTCCAGCAACTGCAATACCGGACTTCTCCTGAACGATGCGAGCTGTCTCTTCTGCCTCGTCAAGGTACCGGTCTAAAACTGCGACTCTTGCTCCCTCCTCAGCCATGACCATACAAATGGCTCGCCCGACTCCAGCGCCCCCTCCTACAACCACCACTGTTTTGCCAGTTAGATTCAAATCCACTCTTGTATACCTCCGTTGAGCCTAATTATTTTTGAAGAATATTTACGGTGCAGCTCTTAGCGTCCCCGTTCTTTTCTGCACCCATGCACTCTGCAAGAAATACATCTGCTCCCTCAACCTGACGTGCTCCAGCATTCCCTCGAAGCTGATGCACGCCCTCCACTAGCTGCGACACCGCAGTTGCGCCGAGGGGGTGCCCTTTGGAAAGCAGACCTCCAGAAACATTCACGGGTAGTTTTCCGCCAAGTCTGGTCACACCTGACTCCACCAACTTGCCACCTTCGCCTTCTGGGCAAAGACCCAGGCTTTCAAGGTGCATTATTTCGTTGATCGTGAATGCATCGTGACATTCGATGAAGTCAATGTCTTCCGGCCCGAGACCAGACTTCTCGTAAGCTATATCGCTGGCTCGCTTATCTTCTTCAAAATGGATAAAGTCTGGGTTGAGATCGTAAACACCTGTTACAAGCACCGATGCCTTGACATGGATTGGCCGAGCCTTATAGCGATTGGACAAACTCGACGCACAGATGACCACAGCTGCCGCTCCATCTGCATTGGGACAGCAGCTCAGCTTGGTGAGCGGGTCTGCCATCATTGGAGCACTGAGCACTTCTTCCATGGTGATGGGGTTTCTGAACATTGCCATCGGATTCAGACTGGCGTGAAAACGATTTTTCACAGCAACAGAAGCCAGTTGTTCTTTGGTGGTGCCATAAGTATGCATGTGCAAATTTGCTCGCGACGCAAAACCGGTTATCACTACGCCGCCTTCCAATACATTGAGTTCAGTAACGCCGGGATTCATTAGCCCGAGGTTAGGAACAATCAATTTCTCAGCACCGACAACTATGGCGACGTCATACTCTCCAGAACCAACACAGGTCCAAGCCAGATTGAAAGCAGATGAACCCGAAGTGCAGGCATTTTCAATGTTGAATACCGGGATTCGGCTCACTCCGGCCTCATAAAGGACATTTTGTCCTACGGTAAATTCCTGAGTAATATGTCCTGCCTGCATGTTGGCAAAAAATCCGATATTGATCTCAGATGGCTGCACCCCCGCATCTTTGATGGCCTCGATTGCAGCGATTCCACCTAACTGTGAAAGAGTTTTGTCAATGTGCTTGCCAAATGGGACCATGCCCACGCCAATTATGTCTACATCTCTCATCGTGCGTCACTTCCATTTTCAGGGGTAAAGTAATACCTCAGACAAGGCTCACTGTCGGGACCCACTCCCATCTCGCCAACCCGTAAGCTGACCCGTTTCCCAATGCCAAGTTCATTTAGATTTGCCGGGTCGAACAGGCTGAAGACCTTGATGCCATCAGCTTCGAGATTTACCCAGCCGACCGCATATGGGGAAGGTAAATTCCAAAGTGGCTTTATTCTCAGCGTCGCAAACGTGTAAACCGTGCCTTCTGCAGACAGTTCAACTTCTTGAAGTTCACCCATGCAATGGGGACACGCCATGGGTACTGGAAAGTACTTTTCATTGCAAGTCGCGCAGAGCGCACCAAGTAACTTTGGCGGTGGTCCTACTTTAAAGACGCCCTCTTTCATTGGTTTAAGATCACTCACCACGACATTCCCCTCAAAACATTAATGTTCACTTTTCCTATCGACCTTTCCAAACAGGCTTTCGCTTTTCAGCAAAAGCCGCGAAACCTTCGCGCTGGTCTTCACTGACAACGACGGCCTTAACACATTCAGCTTCATAGTTCAGTCCAGACTCAAGATCCACCTGAAGACTCATGTCAATGCACTTTTTAGCGGCCTGTACGGCTAGCGGTGCCCGATCAGCAATCTCTCTAGCCAACAAAATCGCTCGGTCCAGGCACTCCTCCCGTGGAACCGAAGCATTGACGAGACCGATACGGAAAGCCTCGTCACCACTGATGAAATTTCCGGTAAATATGAGTTGCTTTGCCATCGCCTGTCCAACGATCCGTGTCAGACGTTGGGTTCCTCCGGCTCCAGGCACTACTCCCAATTTTGTCTCTGTCAATCCGATTTTTGCACTTTCAGAAGCGACACGTAGATCACAACAGAGAGCCAGTTCGAGTCCACCACCCAAGGCCGCGCCATTAATAGCGGCAATTATAGGCTTTTTATAAATTTCAACTTTATGGAAAGTTTCGCGAGTTAGGTGAGCGAAGCTAAGGAATTCCGCCAAATGGTCAACATCGCTATTAGAGCTCCTTTTAATGTCGGCACCAGCGCTAAACGCCTTACCAACTCCCGTCAACACCACAACGGCAACAGAAGCATCATTTTCGTATTCTTCGAGCAGTTCCGCAAGATCGATCAACATTTGCCGATTTATGGCATTCATCTGATCTGGCCGATTGAAACTTATGGTCGCAACAGAATCAGTGCTAACGTGCAACAGTACATCTGAAGCCAATGGCTTACCCCCCAAGTGAATGACCAACTAGTCAAGTGCAACGTATTTCAAACAGATTATATAGGACTCCACTCTATCCTGTCAAAACAAAGGAATAACAACGTCACCAGCAATTTCACCGACCTTTCCGGTCAATCGGTTTTAGTTGAACTGAGTAGGATCTATCTCCAGATGACATGCCTGCATGTGCATTTGCCTGCTAAAATCCACATTTACTAGGCTGGCGAAAAGGGCTATACAACATAGATTTCCTCTTCAGTGCCATCGTGAACCAGCACATCCAATTCTCATGAATTTTTCAGCCCACCCCAGATCGGCGGCGCAAAGCAGTGAATTTCTTGCTCAGCCGATCTGGGGTATCTGAGAGAAGAGCGTGCCCCACTGTCGGCCAGCACACCTCCATCCAGCGGCTCATGCCGCCAGGAACGCCATTCGAAGACGAAGTCCTTGCCAACTGGTTAAAGGGACTCTCCATTGCCCATCCCCGCTGGGGATACAAACCTGCTTAAGCCTGTCTAAGAGATCAGACGGAAAGTGAAAAGAAAGCGCGTTGCTTTATAAGCACGTCCTCGGTTTGGCTAATGAGGGCAATGCCTAACCGCCCTAGCTAGTCGATATGGTTTTGCGAACCAACGTGGCAATTGCAACTGCGGCAACAAGTCCGGCTCCATAAAACACGTCCTGGACCCAGCCGCTATATCCAAATAGTTCAAGACCGAAAATACCTGTCTCCAAAAAATAAATGCCTATGAGGGTCCCGATGGGATTGAAGCGGCCTGGCTGGACAACTGCAGTCCCAAGAAAAACGGCAGCCAGTGCTGGCAAAAGATAGTTAGCCGCTCCACTGGCATCAAAACCACCTGTAGTTGACACGAGCAGAAGACCTCCCAGGCCAGAGATACCCGATGAGACTAGATAAGATCCAACTCTCACACGATTGACACGTACACCTGCCAACCGGGCAACCTCCCTATTGGACCCCACAAAGAGCATATGGCGACCAACGGGGGTCCACAAACTCATATAGGCGAACATAGCCACAAGGATTAAACCGTAGAAGAAAGATATTGGTAAACCAGCAATCGAAAACAATGCCACTTTGGAGAATGCAACATTTGAGATTGAAACCGAACTCGAGTCAGAAATCCACATGGAGATTCCAATGAGCAAGGTTCCGGTTCCTAATGTAACGATAAGACTGGAGACTCCAACCTTTATTACAAAGAATGCATTCAGTGCCCCCGAGGCAAGACATGCGAGAATCGCTATCAAACACGCTATCGCAATATTGAGGTGATGAGTCCCGGCTAGAACTGGAATGATTGTGGCAGAAATACCCATGATAGAAGCGATCGACAGATCAAACTCTCCCACTGAAAGTGTCGTCAAGGCCGCTATTCCCAGAAATACAAGAACCTCTTGAGAACCGAAAATCGACTGTACCGTTGCCCAGCGCCCAAACTTGGTTGGCATTGAAAAATAAAAAAACAGTGCCATTGCGAGCCACACCAAAATGAGCGCATACTTGTTCAAAAACGTCCTCTGGCGTGACTGATGAGCCAGATCGATCCGCTTTGCACGGAATCGTCCGTCCGTCCTGCTTAGAACCTCAGACACGGGAGTCTTCGGAATAATCTCGCCGGTATCTTTCAGAACTTCAGATTCTGCATCCATTTCGTTTTGCTCTCCGTAACGGGTGAATCGGGAAGTTGTCATACCATACCCGATACAGTGTAAACTTTGTCGAGAATTTCGTCAGCATCATGGGCACTGATCTCGGATAGTCCGCCAACAACTGAGTAGACATATATCCGATCGCAAACTACAGCTAGATCTGTGGCATCGATACTGACGACCAGCACTGAAACGCCGGTATCGGCGACCTTGTGAATCTGACGAAGAATATCCTGCTTTGCCCCAACATCAACCGCCTGGGTTGGCTCATGAAGAATCAATAACCTGGGACCTACCGATAGCCACTTGCCCATCAATACTTTTTGCTGGTTGCCCCCGCTGAACTGTTTGATTAACAAAGAGGGATCGCGTGGGCGAATTCCTAACTCCTCGCTTATGCGATGCGATTCCTCATCCTGCCAGCGTTTCGAGACAAACCACCAGCTACCACGCGAACTAAGCGTGGGCAAACTCATATTCTCTGCCATGCTCAGTTCAAACGCCAGACCATCATGTTCTCGTCGTTCAGGAACAAGCGCAATTCCAGCATGCGCACATCGGCGTACGGATGCTTTTGCCAGATCGACACGGTCTTCGTTGATAAGAATGGATCCTTCCGATGCAGCTCTTACGCCAGATAAAAGATAAGGGATTTGTTCAAATCCACACCCAGGGAGACCGGTTATGCCAACCACTTCTCCTCTACCTATAGTGAAGCTGACACCCTCGATTCCATTGCCTTTAAGTCCGTTGACCGCGACAGCCGGCCAGGGATTGGTGATTGCCGCACGCTTTGTCAGATTACGAATTTCCCGCCCTAACATACGTTGTACGATATCTCGCTCGCTGAGTTCAGCAGTTTTCAGGCCGCTTCCCGCAATGACCCCATCCTGCAGTACGGTCAGATGATCGGACTGGGCCATGATCTCTTCGAGATTGTGGCTCACAAGAAGCACAGACGTACCCTGGTCAATGAATACTCGAAGCATTTCGAAGAAGCGGACCATCTCGTCCCTTGTTAGAGAGCGGGTTGATTCGTCAAGGATAATCAAGCCGGTACCTGGTCTATTATCCCGAAGTGCCCGGGCTATGGCCACCTCGGCTCTCTGTGACGCCGACAAAGATGCAACAAGAGACTTTGGAGACACAGCCGATGACATCCGGTGCAAGATTTCGGCAGCGATTTCCTCCTGCCATTTCCAGTCGATAGTATGGAACTTTCCGCGAACTCTATAGCCTCCGACCCCGATATTCTCTGCAACAGTGAGATCGTCAATTAGACCCAAATCCTGGTGAACAACTGAAATTCCTGCCTCATGGGCCTCAGCCCACCGGACGGGAACTGCTAAAGCTTTCCCATCCAGTGAAACTGATCCACCTGGTTCGCAGGTGTGATACCCGGTAAGTATCTTAACGAGGGTAGATTTGCCGGAGCCGTTCTCACCAACCAGCCCGTGTATTTCACCCGGTTTGACAACCATATGGAAATCACTCAGTACTTTTGTGTCACCGAACAACTTGGAGATACGGTTGACCTCAAGCCGAGGAACGGCCCCAAAGGCTTCCACGACTAACTGGTTTTCCACGCCGCAAGATATGGAGCCTCAAATGCGCCCTGGGATATTCCAAAGAAACTCGAATTTAGGTAATTAGCAGTTGTAAGACTCAGAGACTTGACATTGCTTGAATCAAAAACTCGCATGGGTCCTGCCGGCTCTGGTTGCACAGTCACGCCCGACATCATACTGATCAGTGCGTCAGCGAACTCCCAACCGGTGTATTCAATCGGACCGCCAACATCGTAGGCCAAAGTCCCTGCTTGAACTTCTTGCAGGCCGGCTACACCAGCACCAAAAGCAATCACTTTCACCTTGTTCGTAAAACCAGATGCTGTGACTGCTCCCATCACTGGCGGCACAAACCCATCGTTAGGAACCAAAATATAATTCGTGTTGGGATGGGCCACCAAAGCGGCGGACAGTTCAGGGGGCAACTGCGAAATATTTGCCGTATTCATTGAGATCGAGTTTACCTTGCAACCCTTGCAGTATTTTTCCAATGTGCTAATTTGCGCGACGGATGCCTGTAGCACTGCCGGAGAATCAGTAAGTTTGATCACCATAACGTCGCCTTTTCCACCGCTGCTTAAAATTGCAACATAAGCCGCAATTTCATCGCCCAAGTTCGTGACATTAGCAGCATCTAAGAACTGAAGATTCGCGGATGGCGTCACGCCTGTCGGCGGTGTTTCACCAGCAACCAAAACAGGAATATTTTTAGCCTCAAGAGCTTGGAAAGCGGTTGGTACCATCGCATAGTTCACAAATGCAGTCACTACTGCAGCAGCACCCTGCTGACCAGCAGTTGTCATGCAGCTAGCGATAGTTGTTGGAAGAGCCTGCCCATCACATACATGTACAGTGGCTCCCAAATGGCTAAGTGCTGCTGCCATTGTCGTTCCCATACCGGAGAGAGACAGAACCGAGTTAGTAATTGGGATAAACCAGACCGTCTTACCTTTTAAGTCAACAGGATTTGCAATTGCCGCAACTGTAGGAGCTGCTACTGGTCCCGAATACTTCGCAACCTGGGCCTTTGCATAGGCGAGCCCAGCATTTCCGGAACTTGAAGTAGGCGATCCAGCATTCGATTTAGCAGCAGAAGTTGCGCTAGAACTTCCACATGATGCAGCTGACAGCGCCAACACGCAAGCAGCGACAGCTATGACAGAGTGTCGAGTCTGTGCGACCCTAAATTTCATATTCTCCCCCTATTGATTTGGGCCCGAACTGCGACCCCATCCCCTAAACACATAGGCAGTGCACCTATGCTACTGCGCGTACAGCCTAGGCTGCACTTCCACGTGGGATTCCCCACCCAATTTGACCCTAATCTTCAACTGTCTCAGCTGACAGATTAGCCCATATCCTGGCTTTGACCTGGGATATGTTTTATCATATTCCGACAGACTTGGGTCATTTATGTTGATTGAAACCGTATCATCGAGATGGCAATCCCGTCAAGTCAAGCGAGAGTATCCGCATCACCGTTTCTCTGGATTTTATAGACTTTTTTATACCGAGTCACAGGTATCTTATATCTTGATAAGCTCTTCATAGGCTTACTATAGATTATCTAGCCATCAGCTTTTCCCTACATATAACTGCTTTAACATGGAATTCTAACAATCGAATTTTATGAGATGCATTGAGATTTTCAATGAGAGGGCATGTTAAACGCATCTAAATCGACAGCCAACAAAAATCAATAGCAGTTTGACATTCCTACGACGCTCGATAAAACTCTCCTACATGAACGAAACGCTGAATGAACTGATTGGGATACTCAACCTCGAACAAACCGGTACAAATCAATTTTTGGGTTACAGCCCTAAAGATTCGCGCGAATGGGCGGAAGACAGAGGAAGCCAGCCGCAGGCACTCTCAGCTACAGGCCGTATTTTTGGGGGTCAAGTTGCTGCCCAAGCACTGATTGCCGCTGGCAGAGCAACTGCAGACAAGCGTGTGCACTCTCTTCACTGCTACTTTTTGCGCCCTGGGGACGTCAAGGTTCCAATACTTTTTGATGTTGATCCAATTAGGGATGGAAACAGCTTCTCCACCAGAAGAGTGGTTGCCAGCCAGCACGGCAAACCTATATTAAATCTGTCGGCATCATTTCATAAAGACGAAGATGGCATAATGCATCAGTTGCCTATGCCGAATGTACCCGGTCCACACTCCCTTCCAACATTTAAAGCAACCATGGCACCTTGGGAGGAACAACTAGGTGAATGGATTGATCGACCGAGGCCGTTCGAACAAAGATTCGTTGGAATGCCACACTTCGACATCGGACCTGAGCCGCGGATGCCAAAGCAGCAGGTGTGGATGAGAGCAGACGGCGCGATCAGTAACGATCCTTTGCTCCATCCAGCAATGGCAACGTACGCATCTGACTTGACACTGCTTGATACGGTTATGCTCCCCCATCAACTTTCCAGGACGAATCCACACATAATGCTGGCCACTTTGGACCATTCAGTTTGGTTTCATCGGCCGTTTCGTATCGATGAATGGTTTCTTTTTGACCAGGAGTCCATTTTATCATTCGGAGCCAGGGCCCTCATGAGAGGTCAAATATTCACGTTTGACGGCAAACTTGTCGCATCTGTGGCCCAAGAAGCACTGATACGAATATCTGAATCCCGGTAAGTTCATATGTCCATCGATGTAGCTGCTTCCAGCAAGGGGCTATGAATCGTCAGAGACAGGTTAAAATCCAACCCAATCGCGACCGACACCGTCTAGTGACACATGGCGTTTGATGTACCCGGATCCGGGAAGCCAGCCATTTGCCACTTCCCGGGGTTCATCGTGTTGCTTCTCTCGTCAAGCGTTGGCCGCTCGCCACGCACCTTGGCACAATCCAAGCCGACCACCTCCAAGCGTACCTCAATGAGTTTTGTATGCTGATAGATCGCTGCTGTCGCCCCGCCGGTTACCTACCGCCAACTGGTAATGGATTCTCAAGAAAAGGCTGTCAGGACCTCCGCACCAACCGCTCGACAAACCTATCCTTATGGCCTTACACTTGCGACTGCTGAACGGCCACGAAAAAGTATCAATGACCTGGGATAATGAACCTAAACCAGAATTTTGGAGATCATTCACGGATAACCCATTCAAGTATTCGATATCACTTATACCACCCTCAAGCGAATGTCACTGAATCAGTCTGACCGAATGCTTCGTTGACTCCTCAATAACTACAATTTGCAGAACAATTAGCACGCTGGTTTTTTGTAATTCAAAACAAAGCCTGAGCAGTGGATTCTTCAACTATAGACATGACACTCTGAAATGCGCCAAACGGTCCTTTTAAT